>CAYRXP010000071.1:0-8480 GCA_964428145.1 uncultured Enterobacteriaceae bacterium | reverse complement strand
ACATGAGGATATAGGCAATATTCGGATTGGTAATAACCGAAAGCAATTCATTGCGCCAGTCCGGCTCAATAGTTTCTGTCTCAAGCCCACTTGTTTCAAGAGTGACATCCTGGCCATTGATATTGACCATCCATCCATCAACCTTGGCAAGCAAGTCATTCGTATCCGTCGCCACTATATCGATAACATCTTGCCGCAGGGCTTCATCTGATGAAAGACTCGCTGCCTCGCGTACAGCTCGTTCTGCCCAATCAGCATTACGCCCGCGCATCTCCGCCATACTACGGATATAGGCAACAGCATCATTCACGATCTTTTTTGTCATGGTATCGCCCGTTGCAGCCGCTGGCTCTTTTTCAACAGATCCCTCTTTCTTATCTTGACCTTCCTCACCATCATCTTCCTTATCCTGTTTAGGTAGAATTGGCGGTTTCATATCAGGCACACCACCAATTTGTACCGGTGTTGCCGCCCCTAAACTCGTTGCCGGAGACATGGCTGCGATATGCGAAGCATATAACATGTACGTACCTGCACTCGCGGCCCGTGAACCTGAAGGAGAAACATATACGATTACCGGAACTGGCGAGGCAATGATGGCGCGATTAATATCGCGCATAGCGGTATCTAGACCGCCGGGAGTATCCAGGCGTAAAATAACAACCACAGCCCCCCTGTCTGCGGCCTTTCCCAGACCACGTTGGATATAATCACTCGTCGCCGGACCAATTGCGCCATTGATCTCAAGTATCACGGCAACACGCTTTTCCTGTTCCGCGCTAGCGAGAAGTGAACCCGCTAAAAACAGAATCACAACGCACAAAAAGTTGAACGGCAATATACCTATTTTTTCACTATTTCGCATCATCTGCATCCATACACATCAAAACCCATTTAGTTATTGGTAGTGCTAACAAGATTTAGTATGCATCATCACTAAGGATAGACTAAATGAAAGCAGTTTAGGGAGATTTTCTATCTGCTATACTCAAACATGATAGTAATTAATCAGCGTAGTTACATCAGGCTGTGGGAATAGAAATAAGGAGAGCAATAATGACCGATAGCGTATACAGAGTGACCGAATTAGTCGGAACGAGTAAGACATCATGGGAAGATGCTGCCAGAAATGCAGTTGAAACTGCCAGCAAGTCCCTAAAAAATCTTCGTGTTGCAGAAGTAACCAAGCTCGATATGAAAGTCGAAGAAGGAAAGGTAGTCGCATACCGCAGTAAGGTAGCCCTTTCATTTAAATACGAGCATTGATATTTAGCCGCTGGCTGTCACGTATACTCCGTGAATATTGCTGGTAATCAATGATGACTGATCGATAACGGCCATCAACGTTTAACTTCAGCGACGTCTGCCCTTCTGGCCTTTACGTGGTTCTTCGTATTTGACCTTGAGGAAATTACCCTCAAACGACTTACCGTCTAATCCGGCGATAGCAGCGCGGGCATGGTGGCCTTCCATTTCGAGAAAGGCAAATCCTTTACAATCACCTGAAAACAGATCTTTCACGAGATTGATGGAACGTACCGTGCCGAATTCTGAAAACACAGCCAGCAGGGATTCTTCAGTGGTAGTGGGCGGCAAACTGCCAACAAATAGTTTCTTCACTATGAAACTCCAGTCATTGCATTACAAAAAATAAACCCCGCGACACTTCGCAGGGTTTACTCAAAACATCAAACTAACAGACCTTAGGCCTGTACGTTTTGTGCCTGCGGGCCTTTAGCTCCTTCTTCCACATCGAAGGTGACTTGCTGGCCTTCGGCCAATGTACGGAAACCTTCATTGGCGATAGCAGAGAAGTGAACAAAAATGTCCTTGCTGCCATCGTCAGGTGTAATAAAGCCGTAGCCTTTGGATTCGTTAAACCATTTAACGGTTCCTGCTGCCATAATAATTACCTCATTAAATATTAAAATTAAAAGTGTTACAAATCTTACGAGGTAATCAACAGGTGAAAACTTGAAAAGTATTTCTGACAAGAACCAGTATAGAATGTAGCGCTGCACAGTGTATCCGGTTTTCGACCAAAAACACAATAAAAATCAAGAAGTCAGGGAAAAGGACTGTACGAACATCGGGCTCCCTTGTAGTCGAGACCCGGTTTTTAATCTGCTATCATGCGCCACCTGCCCAAAACCCCGACAAAGACTGAATCTCTGTGACAACAACTGCTTTCTCATCAACCCCTTTCTCGCGCTTGCCCTTAGGGCCTGAGTTTTTAGCCAATCTCCAGTCAATGGATTACCAGATCATGACCCCGATACAGGCACAAAGTCTGCCCGATATTCTAAAAGGTAAGGATTTACTGGCACAGGCTAAAACTGGTAGTGGCAAAACGGCTGCCTTTGGAATTGGCTTACTAGACAAACTTGAGGTACGAACTTATCAAACACAGGCCTTGGTTCTTTGCCCGACGCGTGAACTGGCCGATCAGGTTAGCAATGAAATTCGTCGTCTGGCGCGTGCAATACCCAACACCAAGATTCTCACTTTGTGTGGTGGCAAACCGATGGCCCCACAGCTGGCCTCATTGGAACATGACCCACATATCGTGGTCGGTACACCGGGGCGAATATTGAAGCATCTGGGAAAAGAGACTTTAAAACTGGATAGATTAAAGACGCTAGTGCTGGATGAGGCCGACCGCATGCTGGATATGGGTTTTCATGAAGACATCATGCGCATTATCGATAAGGCGCCACGCCAAAGACAAACCCTGCTATTTTCAGCCACCTACCCGGAAGAAATAAAAGACATTAGTCATGCCATTCAAACCGATCCCGTTGATGTTCGTGTGGAAAGCTTGCATGACAATAAAAAAATAAAACAGATTTTCTATGAAATACAAAAAGGCGAAAGGACCAAAACACTTGTTGCCCTGTTACAACATTATCGACCTGAATCCAGCCTGGTGTTTTGTAATCGAAAACAACAATGCCAGGAACTTGCTGATGTATTATGGCAACAGGGTTTCCACGCGCTGGCCTTGCATGGTGATCTTGAACAGAGAGACCGTGATCAGGTATTGCTACAGTTTGCCAATAAAAGCAGCTCCATTCTGGTTGCAACAGATGTCGCGGCACGTGGACTGGACATAAAAGATCTACAGGCCGTCATTAACTTTGAGCTATCACCCGATCCAGAAGTACATATTCACCGTATCGGGCGCACGGGTCGTGCGGGTAATGAAGGCTTAGCCTTAAGTTTGTTTATGGCATCTGAAACACCTAAGGTCATCAGGATAGAAGAATATCAAGATAGTCCTGCCCGTATTGATAAAATATCTTCGCTTGAAAGTCCGGAGAATTTCAGACTGAGCCCACCGATGGTCACGCTGTGTATTAATGGGGGTCGTAAAAACAAGATCCGCGCGGGTGATATATTGGGCGCTTTAACTGCAAACACCAATCTACCGGGCAAACAAATCGGAAAAATTGATGTTTTCGATATCCTTGCTTATGTCGCAGTGGAACGGCCTATTGCCAAACAAGCTTTAAAGATTCTATACGAAGGAAAAATCAAAGGGCGTAAGTTTAAAGTACGAAAACTAAGATGATGTGCAGTGAAAAAACTGCGTAAAATGCCGAAAGGTCTGTTACAGAACATAACATCCGCACCAAATCTCATGTACTATTTAAGGTTCCCGATGGCACAAAGCAAACGATGGTCGAAGGTGAAACTATGCAATTCTCTAAAGAACAGATCGCTGAAATCGAAATACTGATTCATTACAACCTGGAGACCACCCAACAAGGTATTAAAGTGCACTCAAACGCAGGTGAGGCACGCGTCGAAGCCGTACAAAACTTATTCGAAAAAGGTCTCGTCACACAATTCGACGGGGGCTATCTGACTGATCTTGGCAGAACAGCCGCAGAACACGCGCAAGCACTCATCCTCATATTGGCACCACATCATCAAAGCACAGCGAGTTAGATATTAAGCTCAAAATAAGGATCAATCTTTCATAATCATCAGTATTTTGGTAAGACCCTTTGAGCATGTCATGTTTAAAAAATCTCCGTTCACGCTATTTACGGCCAGTCCAGTAAAAGGACTTTGCTCGATATTAATATCAATGATCGTTCCGTTATTTTGATATACGATATTCGCGATATGATTTGGCAAGGTGGTTGTACCGGATGTGCCAGCAATAATTAGAATATCAGTGTTTGCAGCGATAGTCATCGCGCTTTCAAATTTAAAATAATGTTCGTCATAACATTCATCAAACCATAAAACATGGGGTCGTGTCCCCACACCACAATCAGGACAGGATAAGCGTTTTTTATCATCACTCGATAGTCCCTGATTTTTATCTCGAGGTAATATTTCTAATGGCAGAGGATAGAGTCGTTCTTTACACTCATTTACACAGCGCATGAAAAATACATTACCGTGTATCTGATACGTCCTCTCTGGACTGTTTCCTGCACGGATATGCAAATTGTCAACATTCTGGGTAATGAGTGTGAACCTGTCCTGAAGACGTCGTTCCATTTCTACCAGTGCCATGTGCCCCTTATTGGGTTTTGCATTACCGCAGACACTCAATCGATATAAATACCATTTCCATACTTCATCAGGACGTTCAGTGAACATGGCATAGGTTGCCATTTCTTCAGGATGATACTCTTTTGAGCCGACAGTCCAGTAACCTTCAGGGCCACGAAAGGTGGGTATCCCGCTTTCTGCAGAGATTCCAGCACCAGTAAGAACGGTAATATGTTTGTCCTGATCGGCGAGACTTTCCTGCAGCGTTGATGACATTAGACAGACCTGAATTTCTAATAGTAAATCGTATAATTAGTTATTGTCAGGTTCTCGGCACATGCTGCCGATGACCGTTCAATTCAGAATTCTTCATGGTAACGATAAGCACGAGCTCAGTAAAATCTGTTCTCTTTTACTGCTATGCTTCATTAGTTATGGGAAACATACTTACACAGCTGGATCATATCGCTGGCAACACCATCATACAGTTCACAGAAGCTGATCCGGCCTTGTTACAGGTCGACGCCGTTGTCGAAGAACAGGATACCTACCTGCTATTAGGCAAGTCACCCGTCATTTTAGAAACGATTGAAAATTTTCCTGACTTGATAAAAAAGATGGAACAGCGGATACGCAAAATACCGGGCAGTGTCATCGTTAAACAATCCAGACCAAAACGTCTTATTGCTATAATTTTTGATGTCGAACACACCCCCATTAGCGAAGTATCATGGATTAAAGAAGCAATACAAAATATTCTGAAACAATGCGAATACTACAAGTTAAAAACACTGGCCATGCCTCTATTGGGCACGAGCTATGGGAAACTAAAGGAAGAGACCATCATTCAATTGTTACAAGACTCACTGATTCAAATTCGACACCACTACCCGAAAAATATCTTTATATATAAAAATATAAATTAGGTAAACAGTCGGTGAAATCATCATCTCCCCCCCTATTCAATTATTTACTTCAGCCCTTCTTTCATTGCACGAGTAATTCTCTCTTTAATATCTCTTGCTCTTCCATTGGCTAATTCCAGATCGTTTTCGACTTCCTTTAATGCTTTCATTAACTCTGGATAACCGGATGCATTAACCCAATCCATGATTTTCTGAAAATTATCTCTTTGATCTTCGTCATAGAGCATAGAATCATCAGCCGATACCAATGCTCTTTTATGTTTACATATTCGTCCTCTGATCCCTGCAGGACAATCACACAAAAAAGACAAGCCAGACTCATCTTGCGTTACCTGCACAGAACGAGGTTCAGACTGACTGAAGCTTTTTATAAGAATCGTAATACTCATATTGAATAAGACTAGCAAATATTTTGCGTGTGGCCGGGGCGAAATCCATTTATTTTTTTAGTAACTCTTTCAAATTCGCAAATGGCTTCCCGGTTGCACGCTCTCGTTCAAGTTCATTACTTGCACTAATCGTCGAACTATCATTATCAAGATATTTTGCATGTTCATGATCATGGCAATAGACACATAATAATTCCCAATTACTGCCATCGGGCGGATTATAGTCGTGGTTATGATCTTTATGATGAACCGTAAGCTCGATAATGTTTTCTCGGGTGAATTCCCGTTTACATTTCCCGCATATCCAGGGAAACATCTTGAGTGCTTGATCACGATAAGAATGCCCTCTTGTCTCCGCGGTTCGCCTTGATTCAGCAATGACCTTGTCTAACTTGTTCATTGAATTTCAAAAACGAGATATAAATACAAATGCGTCATTAATTACCCATACTTCTTTTCAAACTCTGCCATAAATGCGACCAATGCATCGACGGCTTCTTCTGGAACGGCGTTATAGATGCTGGCACGCATACCGCCTACGGAGCGAAATCCGTTCAAATTTAACAATCCATTTTCTGCCGCCTCTGATATAAATGTCTGATCCATAGTTTTTTCTTTTAGTTGAAATGGGATATTCATCCAGGAACGGCAATCGGGTTTAACATCATTATAGTAAAAATCAGTGGCATCAATGGCAGCATAGAGTTTTTTTGCCTTACGTTCATTGATCTCAGCAATGGCCTCTGGCCCACCCTGCTCTTTTAACCACTTGAATACCAGCCCGGTCAGGTACCAGGCAAAAGTGGGTGGCGTATTATAGAGTGAACCGTCTTTCGCCTGTACTGCATAATCGAACGGTGTTGGAGTATAGGATATAGCATTCCCGATCAAATCCTCGTGTACGATAACGATTGTGAGACCAGAAGGCCCAATGTTTTTCTGGGCGCCGGCATAGATCAATCCGAACTTTGAAACATCAATGGGTCGTGACAGGATATTGGAAGACATGTCTGCGACGACAGGCACATCGCCGGTATCCGGAATGAAATTGAATTCCACACCACCGACGGTTTCATTCGGTGTGTAGTGAAAATAAGCTGCCTCCGGATCAAGTTCCCATGAATCAAAATCGGGGATGTAATTGTAACCCTTATCCATGGTATCAGCGGCCACATTAACCTGGCAAAAAGGCATTGCCTGATCCACGGCCTTGTGCGACCAGATCCCGGTGCGGACGTAGTCTGCCCTAGTCTTACCGCGCAATAGATTCATGGGGATAACGGCGAACTGGGTGCTCGCACCGCCCTGCAGAAACAGAACCTTGTAGTTGTCAGGAATATGCATCAGATCACGCAGACTCTGCTCGGCATCCCTGGCGATTTGCAGGAAGGCATCGCTGCGATGACTCATTTCCATAATCGAGGCACCGATCTCCCCCCAGTTAAGTAGTTCCTGTTTCGCCTTCTGAAGTACAGGCTCAGGAATTGCTGCTGGACCAGCGCAGAAATTATAGGCGCGTGTCATGATCTCCCCTCGTGCTTTAACACATTATACTGCCTCCCATGTTCCGTTTATAAGATCGTCTCCAGTGGTTTATACAAATCTTCGTACGCCAATGCTGCGGCCACGGGATGACAAGTGATCATGCCTTGATGGGTGTTGAGTCCTTTGCCAAACCCGCTATCTTGTTTTAAAGCCAGTAAGCCAGAGGCAGCCAATTTACTAATATACGGCAACGTTACATTGGTTAAAGCAATAGTTGAAGTTCGCGGGTATGCCCCGGGCATATTGGTCACACAATAATGAGTGATGTCATGCGTGACGTAAACCGGATTGGAGTGGGAAGTGGGCCTTGCGGTCTCGATACAACCACCCTGATCAATACTCACATCAACAATCACCGAGCCCGGCTGCATGGATTTGACCATCGCTTCACTGACCACATGCGGTGCCCTGGCACCAGTCTGTAACACAGCGCCAACAAGCAGATCGGTATCCTTAATATGGTTTTCTATATTTTCCGGCGTCGATTCGACAAACTCCATGTTATCCGGGTTCGCATATTGCATGGCCTCAAAACTGGATCGTTTCCGACCAAAGACTAAAACCTCCGCCCCCATACTCTCCAAAGTATGCGCAGCATGTTGTCCAACAATGCCACTGCCAATGACCATGACCTTGCCATACCGTTCACCCATCACACTACCCAATTGCACACCTTTACCACCATTGAATTTAGCCAGGTAATAAACACCAACATTCGCCGCAACATTCCCGGCCACTGCACTCATCGGCGCGAGTAAAGGTAAACGCCCCTGACCATCTTCTACTGTTTCATATGCTATGGCACTGGTCCCCGCCTTGATAAGGGCATCGGTTAATGTGGCAGGCGCGCCGGCCAGATGAAAATAGGTGAACAGCAGATTGTCTTTTAGATATTGATATTCCTGTTCCAGTGGCTCCTTGATCTTGACCACCAAATCGTTATCCCAGGCTGCTGCAGTTGAGACAATCTCAGCACCTGCGGATAAATATTCGTCATTGGAATAACCGCAACCAATCCCGCCATCTTCTTCAAGCGATACCTGGTGTCCCTCTACAACAAGCTGACTGGCTCCTGAGGGAGTGAGTGCAATCCTGTTTTCTTTATCTTTGA
>CAYRXP010000070.1:0-8550 GCA_964428145.1 uncultured Enterobacteriaceae bacterium | reverse complement strand
ATAAGTTAGGGAATATGGTAGTTCGCCCTGGCGCGGAGCGCAGGTCGGGCTCGGTTGTTTAATAACTGGCGAAGGTTGCAGGTTTAAATTCTGTTTCCGCTGCCGAAGTTTCTGAAAGGCCCCATTGGGGCCTTTTTCACAAGCTTTCTGGAATTATTTGTCGGATGGTTTGGAAACTGGTGGTTTTAAGATGAGCAGCTATACTGCTGGTAGATTTTTTTGAATTTTTTTCGGTGGGCCTTGTGCCCATTTTTTATTTACATGGATGCACATGAGTGGCGATTTACATGGATGTAATGTCAGGATTTTTGTTCCTGACAAATCCTAAGTACCTGCATCCGTGCAGGCAATGCCGCGGGAGTGACGATCAACACCAAGTCGGCTTGCGGCGTGGTTGTTTATTTATGTACAGGAGCGGCATCTATATTTATTGTTAAAAATAGATATTGGAACGAAATCCGAAGGTTTTAATATGAAATTCGTAGATGAGGCATCAATCAAGGTCGAAGCAGGAGATGGCGGCAATGGCTGTCTGAGTTTCCGCCGTGAGAAATTTGTACCCAGGGGAGGGCCAGATGGCGGAGATGGCGGAGATGGTGGCAGTGTTTATCTCGTTGTTGATGGTGGCCTGAATACACTGGTTGATTTTCGCCATAAACGATTATTTCGTGCTAGCAAGGGCCAACACGGCATGGGCAGAGAATGTCATGGTAAAGGGGGTGATGATTTAACTATTATGGTTCCTTTAGGAACATTGGTTAAAGATGCAGACACGGATGAAATCATTGGTGATATGGTTGCTGAAGGTGAGCCCTTATTGGTGGCGAAGGGGGGGTGGCATGGCTTAGGTAACATCCGTTTCAAGAGTAGTACAAACAGGACGCCCAGAAAGACAACTGAAGGGACACGGGGTGAAAAGCGTAACTTACTTCTGGAAATGCAGGTATTGGCAGACGTTGGTTTACTCGGTCTACCGAACGCTGGTAAATCAACCTTTATACGTTCAGTCTCTGAGGCGAAACCCAAGGTTGCGGAATATCCTTTTACTACCCTGTATCCTAATCTAGGTGTGGTTAAGATTTCAGCAGGGCAGAGTTTTGTTATTGCGGATATCCCCGGCTTGATCGAAGGTGCTGCCGAAGGGACGGGCCTTGGTATACAATTTTTAAAACATCTATCCAGGACACATCTATTATTACATCTTGTGGATATTGGCTGCGAAGGTGGCGTAGACAATGCTGCCAATGATATAAAGATTATTGAACGGGAATTACACGCCTTTGGTCGAGGGTTGGAAGACAGGCCCAGATGGATTCTTTTGAATAAAATTGATCTGGTGCTTGCTGAGGAGGCTGATAAGTTCTCGTGTGAATTAAAGAAACGATTGGAAACAGACAGGCCTGTTTATCCAATATCAGCCGTCACAGGGGCGGGTTGTAAGGCATTGGCACAAGACATTTATCAGTGGGTTGAGAAAAACTCCCAGGAAAATTTTAATAATGAGTGAATCACGGGAAAAATTAAAACAGACAAGACGTTGGGTGGTTAAATTGGGCAGTGCATTACTGACTAATGAAGGATGTGGATTGCGTGTTGATTCCATGGATGCCTGGGTGAAACAAATTCACGCATTAAGAGAAAAAGGTTACGAAATCGTTATCGTTTCCTCAGGTGCAACCGCCGAAGGGATATCTCGTCTTGGCTGGGGAAACAGACCTCATGCCGTGCACAAATTACAGGCAGCAGCTGCAGTGGGACAGATGGGGCTGGTCAAGGCGTGGGAGTCATGTTTCCAGAATTATAATATCCATACTGCGCAGATATTGTTAACCCATGAAGTAATATCAAATCGCGAACGCTACCTTAACGCGCGGAGCACGTTGAGAACCTTATTACAGTTGGGTGTGATTCCAGTCGTCAATGAAAATGATACTGTTTCGACCGAGGAGCTTCGGTTTGGTGACAACGATACCCTCGCAGGTATGGTGACGCATCTGGTTGATGCAGAATTGCTGGTTTTGTTGACTGATCAGGAAGGCCTATATGAAGCGGACCCACGTCGTCATCCGCAGGCAAAATTTATCGACGAGGCGATTGCAGGAGATAAAACCCTGGAAAAATATGCAGGTGGAGGGAGTGCATTAGGTAGGGGAGGTATGCTGACAAAACTAAAAGCAGCATCAATGGCTGCAAAGTCTGGTGTCAATACCGTGATTGCTTCAGGCCTCGTCCCCAATGTACTTGAGCAAATCGCGAATGGTGAACTGTGCGGTACTTTATTGTGTAGTAATCAGAAAGCATTAACAGCACGCAAACAATGGTTGGCGGGTCAGTCTCAAATCAGCGGCACATTAAAGATCGATCAGGGCGCAGCAGATATGTTATCCCAACAAGGAAAGAGCTTATTGGCTGTAGGCGTTGTTGAGGTTGATGGTGATTTTAAGCGAGGTGAAATTGTCGCCTGTGTTGACCCCCAGGGGAAGGAGATCGCACGTGGTCTGGTGAACTATGGTGCCTCAGAGACACATAAAATTATAGGGCAGCACAGCGATAAGTTTGAACAACTACTCGGTTATGTAGATTCAGCAGAGCTGATTCATCGTGACGACCTGGTTCTGCTTTGAACAAAGAAAGAAGCCGGCAATTGCCGGCTTCTTTTTGAACCATTGAAAACAATAGCGATTAAAGCGCGCGTAAGCGAGCGTTCAATTGGCTCTTGTGACGAGCTGCCTTTTTCTTGTGAATTATACCTTTACCCGCCATGCTGTCGATGACAGGGATGGCAGCTTTGAGTGCACTGCTAGCGGCTTCCTTATCTTTACTTTCTATCGCTACATTAACCTTCTTGATAGAAGTTCTTAGCATGGAACGGAAACCTACGTTGTGCTGGCGTCGTTTTTCGCTCTGGCGTGCACGTTTTTTTGCTGAGGCAATATTAGCCAATGTTAAACTCCCGATTTATTTCTGGTAATTTCTAAAAATGCTTTTTGAGGCGCGTAACTATGCTTATCTTGCTCTTATTTGTCAATCCTTCTCCTTGAATATGGTATCCTGCGCATCACGACATAAATGTCATAATAAACAGATAGATAGCCTGATTATCGCTAGATTATCTTAAATAATTCAAATTTGGTCAACTTCGAACTTGTCGAAACGATTACTTAAATCAACATTCGTTGTCAGTTTTATGACAACCATCTCACGCGTGTTTGGATTATTGCGGGATGTTGTGATCGCCTATTATTTTGCTGCCGGCACGGGTTCTGACGCATTTTTCGTGGCATTTAAAATCCCGAACTACCTGCGACGGTTATTTGCTGAAGGAGGATTCTCACAGGCATTCGTCCCCGTATTAACTGAATACAAAAACCTCCATGATGAGAAGGGCGTACAGGATTTGCTGGATCATGTCAGCGGCAAACTTGCTCTGGTGCTATTTTGTGTAACGCTTGTCGGTGTCATAGCAGCGCCCTTATTTATCATGATTTTTGCTGCTGGGTTTATAGGTCATGGAGACAAATTTGAGCTCTCCACCTATATGCTCAGAATTACCTTTCCATACATTATGTTTATATCACTCACTGCATTCGCAGGTGGCATATTAAATGCGTATGGGCGGTTTGCCGTACCAGCTTTTACACCCGTGTTACTGAATATATCGCTTATCTCATGCGCCATCTGGCTGGCACCATTTCTTGATGAACCAGTGACCGCATTGGCATGGGGTGTTTTGATCGCCGGGATAATACAATTACTTTTCCAGATTCCTTTCCTGATGGGTTTAAAGCGAATGCCACGACCCCGATTGAGAAAAGGTCATACGGGTGTTGGTAAAATACTGAAATTGCTGATACCCACCCTGTTTGCCGTGTCCATTTCTCAAATCAATTTGATTGTGGATATGATGATGGCTTCTTTTTTGGTGACTGGCAGTATCTCGTGGTTATATTATTCCGATCGACTGATGGAGTTTCCATTGGGTGTATTCGGTGTTGCTTTGGCGACGGTTATCCTGCCAAATCTGTCCGAGAAACATGCACAGGGCAATACCCGTCATTTTATACACATGATGGATTGGGCTTTGAGGTGGGTGTTTTTGATCAGCATCCCCGCCGCCATTGGTCTGATGTTATTGGCAGGCCCAATATTGACCACAATTTTTCAACATGGTGAATTCACACCATATCATGTCGTGATGTCAGCTAAGAGTTTACTGGCTTATGCGATTGGGTTGCCCGGCTTTATTTTAATCAAGGTATTGGCCAGCGGATATTTCTCCAGGCAGGATACAAAAACACCCGTCAAGGTCGGTGTTGTCGCAATGTTCTCAAACATCATCATGAATTTTATCTTCATAGGCCCACTCGCACACGCAGGTTTGGCATTGGCAACCTCTCTCGCTGCCTTTATCAATGCTGGATTGCTTTATTACTTTCTACGGAAAGAACAAGTCTTTTTGCCTGAAAGTGGTTGGCTTGTCTTTTTAGGCAGAATTATTTTTGCATCAATAGTGATGAGTGCTCTATTAGTTTTTGTGGTGCCAGCTCTGCCATTGTGGAGTGAGTGGGACTTGTACACGCGTGTCTTCCAATTAGGGAGTTGGATTACAGCAGGTGGTATGAGTTATTTTGCAGCACTATGGTTAACCGGCCTAAGACAAGAAGATATGTCACTGAATGCAGATCAAGATCAAGGCTGATACCTGGTCATGGAACTAATACGCAGTCTACACAACCTCAGACAACACCATAGAAAATGTGTCGCAACCATTGGTAATTTCGATGGTATTCATTTGGGTCATCGAGCAATCATTTCGCAGCTCAAGGAAATTGCAAGAAAACACGATCTACCCACGGCGATTATCATTTTCGAGCCACAGCCACAAGAATACTTTTCTCCAGAAAATGCCCCTCCAAGATTAACCCGACTCAGAGAAAAAGTTGAAGAGATGGAACTCCTGGCTGTCGATCGTCTGATTTGCCTCAGGTTTAACAGTGAATTGGCGAGTCTCTCGCCCAGAGATTTTGTTGAGCGGCTATTAATTGAAGGATTGGAAATTCGTCATCTTGTGGTGGGAGATGATTTTCGATTTGGCAAAAACCGACAAGGTGACTATGCAACCCTAGAGAAGATGGCCGATGAATTCGGTTACGAATTGGAACATACAAATACCTGTTTATTTGAGGGAGAGAGAATAAGCAGCACAAGAATCAGGCAAGCACTTGCAAACGACGAATTAAATCTAGCCAGAGAGTTGTTGGGAAGGGAATATGCTATTAGTGGACGGGTGGTTCATGGAGATAAACGGGGAACGTCTCTGGGGTTTCCAACTGCAAACATGGAGTTACACAGACTGCATAGTCCGGTAGCAGGTATCTATGTCACGCGTGTCCATGTCACACGTGACCATGGGGGAGATCGGGGAATAGTCGAGTCAAGTTATCCTGCCGTGACCAGTGTCGGGACACGACCCATGTTTGATGGTGAAGGCATGCGCCTCGAGACCCATATTCTGGATTTTGATGAGACTTTATATACAAAGCATATTCGAGTTGTCTTCCTGAAAAAATTGAGGCCAGAGGAAAAATTTTCAAATGTTGATGATCTGATAAAAGCCATTGAAACAGATATAGAAGATGCGCGGCTATATTTTGCTAATAATAGCCTTATTACAGAAAATAATCTGGGCACAGATTGAATAATAATCGTACATCTCTATACTTCCGTGGCTGATATTTACGGCTGATATTTACGGCCGATATTTCATGGCACAAGACCTGTTAAACCGAATAAAAAAATGGCTGATTAAATGTCTGCATACAAGGATACACTGAACCTACCTAAAACAGATTTTCCTATGCGAGGAAATCTGGCCAATCGCGAGCCTGAAATGCTCAAAAAATGGCAGGAGATGGATCTCTATGGCCAGATCAGGGAGCACCAGTCTGGCAAGCAAACATTCATTCTTCATGATGTCCCACCTTATGCCAATGGTGAAATCCATATTGGTCACGCAGTCAATAAAATCTTGAAAGATATCATTGTCAAATCACGTGGTTTGAGTGGTTTCGATGCACCTTATGTCCCAGGATGGGATTGTCATGGATTGCCCATAGAACTGATGGTGGAGAAAAAAATCGGCAAGGCCGGGCATAAAGTTGATGCATATACCTTCCGTAATGCCTGTCGTAATTATGCGGCTAAACAGGTTGAGAAACAGCGTGTTGATTTTCAACGCCTAGGGATATTGGGAGATTGGCACAAACCTTACCTGACAATGGATTTTAAAAACGAAGCCAATATTATTCGTGCCCTTGGAAAGATTGTTGATGCCGGTCATTTGCATAAAGGTTCAAAACCTGTGCACTGGTGCATCGATTGTGCTTCGGCTCTGGCAGAAGCAGAAGTTGAATATGAAGACAAGACTTCACCTGCCATTGACGTACGTTTTGCTTTCGTCGACCAGGAGGCAATCTGGTCATGCACTGATGAAGCAATTCACCACAAGGGGCAGGGTGACATATCCACTGTAATCTGGAC
Organism: uncultured Enterobacteriaceae bacterium; assembly: GCA_964428145.1. Taxonomy (GTDB): domain Bacteria; phylum Pseudomonadota; class Gammaproteobacteria; order Eutrophobiales; family Eutrophobiaceae; genus SMWN01. The sequence continues at coordinate 2,010 of CAYRXP010000070.1, read as the reverse complement.
CACTACTCCGTGGACCTTACCTGCCAATCAGGCTGTTTGTGTGCATCCGGATTTTGAATATGACCTTATACAATGTCAGACAGAAAACGGCCCGCAACGATTATTATTGGCCAAGGAATTACATGCATCTGTTTTGCAGCGTTGCGGTGTTGACGAATATCAAATAATTGCATCATTTAATGGTGCATCACTGGAAGGACTCAAACTACAGCACCCGTTTTATGATCGTGAAGTGCCTGTGATTCTCGGCAAACATGTCACATTAGAAGCTGGGACAGGTGCCGTGCATACCGCACCGGGTCATGGACAGGACGATTATATTGTTGCTAGCCAATATGATTTGCTGGTGGATAACCCTGTCGGGGGGAATGGTTGTTTTCTACCCGAGACTGAAATCTTTGCCGGTGAATATGTCTTCAAGGCCAATGCACATGTCATCGAAGTCTTAATCGAAAAACAAATGTTGTTGCACCAAGAACAGTTGCAACATAGTTACCCGCATTGCTGGCGCCACAAGACACCGATTATTTTCCGTGCAACACCACAATGGTTTATCAGTATGGATGACAATGGTCTGCGACAAAAAGCCTTAGAGGAAATTGAAAATGTCGAATGGATGCCTGATTGGGGACAGCAACGTATTGATGGCATGGTGCGTGATCGCCCTGACTGGTGTATTTCTCGTCAGCGAACCTGGGGCGTGCCTATTCCCTTATTTGTGCATAAACAAACAGGTGAGTTGCACCCTGAAACTCAGCGCTTGATCGAGGAAGTAGCGAGTCGTGTTGAGAAGGGAGGTATTGATATCTGGTTTGAACTGGATAGCAGAGAATTGCTTGGTAGCGAAGCAGACGATTACGAAAAAATTACTGACACACTGGATGTCTGGTTTGATTCAGGTGTCACCCATGCCAGCGTGCTGCAAGCAGATGAACGATTAGCATTTCCAGCAGATTTATATCTTGAAGGCTCCGACCAGCATCGTGGCTGGTTTCAGTCATCCTTGCTGACATCGGTGGCTATGAATGAAGTTGCCCCTTATAAAAGTGTACTGACACATGGCTTCACAGTAGATGCACAGGGCAAGAAGATGTCCAAATCCAGAGGCAATGTCGTCGCACCGCAAAAGATTATGAATTCTTTGGGCGCAGATATCCTACGTTTATGGGTGGCGGCCACTGATTATAGTACAGAGATGAATGTTTCTGATGAAATACTGAAACGCATGTCAGATGCCTATCGACGTATACGTAATACTGCGCGTTATCTTCTGGCCAATCTTGACGGTTTCGATCCGGCCAAAGATTGCGTTCCGGAAGATCAGCTGCTGGATCTGGATCGATGGGTATTGTTCGGCGCAAAGAATTTTCAAGGAACGATTGTTGAAGATTACAATAATTATGAGTTCCATCAAGTCTACCAAAAGTTGCATCAATATTGTGGCGTATCGCTGAGCAGTTTTTATCTTGATATCATTAAGGACAGAATGTATACCACACAAGAAAGTAGTCTCGCGAGACGTTCAGCCCAGACTGTGATGTATCACATTGCCGAAGGTTTGGTGCGCTGGATGGCCCCCATTTTGAGTTTTACTGCCGATGAAATCTGGCAATATATGCCAGGTGATAGAAGCGCATCGGTTTTTCTTGCAGACTGGTATCAGGGTTTTCCACAGGTATCTTGCCGTAATGATGTTGTCTGGAAGTTGGTCAGTAATGTAGGTGATGATGTGCGTGGTGCTGTGAGTAGAGAGCTGGAAAAGCTGAGAGCAGATAATCAAATTGGTTCATCGTTAGACGCGGAAGTGGATATATATTGCAACAATGAAATAAAGGAATTGCTGGATAGTTTGGAAGATGAATTACGATTTGTTTTTATTACCTCTTATGCCCGTGTTCATCTTGATACCGATAGACCGGAAAATGCAGTAGCAACGTCTATTGAAAATATTTGGATAACCGTGAATGCATCGAAACATGCAAAATGTATTCGTTGTTGGCACCATAGAGA
>CAYRXP010000069.1:0-8570 GCA_964428145.1 uncultured Enterobacteriaceae bacterium | reverse complement strand
TACACTGCATTGTTTCCTAACTGGTAAATAATTTTTCACACTTCACAGGGACTGAATTAAACCGTGATGGATAGCCATTAAAAAAATCGGATAGAGTAATCTCCTGTTTGTCCAGTTTAGCATCAACCCAAATAATTGATTGGGTTTTATGATAGGGCACCATAATTGGTAGATAGCCAATATTTTTTAATTCATTCAACCTCCGGTTTGCCGCAGCCTGATTGGAGAATAAACCCAGAGAAATTGCATTCTGTAAATTTCCTTTATCGATGAGCTTGTAATCATGAATACCCTTGCCTCTTAATTCTTCAATTGCTGCTATCGCTTCATCTTTTGATTCACTTGGAGAAAGGTATATCCAGAATAATTGATCTTTCCCATCACTTTCGGTTCTTTGTTTTGTCTGTATTTCGTTTTCCTTTAGCCAATTGCTAAGCTCACCTGCCTGATATGACTCAGCAAATGGTCCAAAAGAAACACATAACATTCTTTCTTCTTCAGGTTCCTGAGCATGGTTTGTTGTAAATTCCGGAGGACTACTTACTAACTCCTCGATAAGCTTCTTTTCAATCATCACATTACCCTGGTCCATCATCGAAACGATATTCTGAAGAAGAGGATCTTTTTTATCAGAGAATTCAGCCCCTCCTTCCCCCGTCCCCTCTCCCTTAATTTCATTCCTATTCTCATTTTCATCTGCAACTGATAACAAAATTATTGGCGTTGTCCCAGGTAAATTTTCCAGTTCCTCCAATAAAACCAACTGTTGTACATTGGCAGGAACGATAAATGGCCTGACCGAGTTACTTACTTCAATACGTGTCTGTCTATCAAGCTCCCACCCAAAGTAACAAACGTTAAACAATAGAAATATGATCATCAGCCACTTCATTATTTCTGTCCCGAAAATACAGCTAATCCGTGTAAAACCAGATCTGGTTCACATTCCATTTCTGTCGCAAGCTGCTTGATGACGAACTCTGCATTACCTCCTGTAATAATACATCGTAATTGCCCACCATAATCATCCTTCATTGAAGTTACCACTCGATCAATTGCAGCGAGTATTGCAATGTAACAACCACTATTTACACCCTGTTCTGTGGTATTTGAAAAAGTGACTGAGGGAATTGTTTCTCTAACTGAATTGATATTCGAGGTATTATTAAGCAAAGCTTCCTGCATCATTGTATATCCGGGGAAAATAAATCCTCCCAGATGCTTACCAGATCCTGATATGCCATCTATCGTCGTTGCCGTACCACAATCTACAACACATATGGCTTCTTCATATCTGCGGTATCTTTGCCAGGCAGCGATGATTGCCATCCAGCGATCAACTCCTAACTTACTATATTCAGAATACGCATTTTGCACACCATGACTAAATGCTTCCGTTTTCACATATTCCGCTTCTACATGCCACTCCTTCTCGATGCAAGCATCCAGAATATCGGCAATGTATGGGCCGGACACATTCGAAACCAGTACTCTATCCGGGCAATCAAAATGACCCCATTGTTCACAAAACAATGCATGCATATCAGACTTATCACGAAACATTGCCCCGGACAAATAAAAACTATTCTCTACATGATCATGAAGTAACCATTTGACCCGGCTATTACCAATATCAACCAGTAAATTCACGATTTCATCCTTAAACTTATTTCGCCGGCAGTATATTTTTGAATACGATTGTCAACGGACATAAGTAAAGCACCATCATTATCAATGCCCATGACCAAACCATGAATTTTTTTTCCCTGTAATTTTAATTTTGCTTTTTTGCCGCGCATACAGTCATATTGTTGCCACTCATTAATAATATCTTCGGCTTTGATATTCACGTAGCTATCGAAAAGCAACATTACTTCAGAAATCAATTCTGCAACAATATGATTACGTGATGGTCTTGAATCTTTGATACTCACGAGGTCTATCCAGGGTTGTTCTATTTTACCCTCAAAACCAAGCGGGAAGGCAAAATTCAGTCCCAAACCTATGACTACATCGCACGGCCCCGCTGTCTCTCCTCTCATCTCAATGAGCAAGCCACCCAGTTTTTTCCCCTGAAAAAATATGTCGTTTGGCCACTTGAGCCCAATACCATCAAAACCCATTGATGTAAGTACCCTGACGACTGCTGAACCAGCTGCCAGTGAGAGGCGTGTTAATGATTCAACGGGCTGTTCAAAATGCCAGGACACCGACAAGTTGATCCCCGAACCAAAGGGTGAGATCCACGAGTTGCCCCGCCTGCCCCGACCTTGTGTCTGATATTCAGCCAAAATAACACACGCATGTCTATCTGAAATTTCCGGACTTTCCAACAGATATTTATTGGTCGAATCAATTTCTTCAAATATTTCAAGTTTGTTCAGTATTTTGACTGCAGGCGAACGCATCCTGGAAAGTAATAATTGTTTATCCAGAAACTCTATCGACCTCGACAAGCGATAACCCTTACCTTTCATCGCAACGATTGTTAGCCCATAATGACTCAGCGAATTAATCATCTTCCAGATTGCTGCACGCGATACCCCTAACGCACGACCAAGCTCTTCACCTGAATAAAGTTCGCCATCAGCAATTAATCTCAATAGCTTAGCTCGGTTGTGCATTGGCTTGTGCCAAAATTAGAATGATGGAAAGGGTTAAACGAGTTTCGGTACTACATGCAAGTTAAGAACTGTTCTTGGTAATTCAACCGCATTTATCAGAAAGAAGAATATCAATTACTTCTATTAATAATTACTGATCATTTTACCGATCATAGTCACTGATCTGGACGAATCGTGGCGTCATCGTCATCATACCCGTCCACAACATCATCTCCACCATCGTCATCCAACATGATGGTTTCATCACTGCCATTGGAACCTTCTGTAGCGGGCATATTCTCCCTCATGACAGTGTCTTCTTCATCTTCATCAACCTCTTCAGCAGTACCCGTGATATCAAAATCGAAATCCGGCTCTTCGGGAAGATCATCATCCAACTCATCACGATTTGTTCCCGAAGGAACTGAGCCTGGTATCAATGTCGCTGCCTCAGCACTTGAAGTTCCCTGGTTTGCTATTACTGTGCTTGATATCACCGTCATTCCTGAATCGGCCATTTCCGGCATGACAAATTCAAACTCCACCTTGTGCAATCGAACCATATCACCATGCTTTAAACGAACCTCTGATGTCACTGCTTTGTCATTTACAAAAGTCCCATTGATGCTTCCCTGGTCAATTATCCAGTAGGAAAAGTCCTTGTATTCAATCAGTGCGTGACGTCGGCCGATGGTTGTCTCTGGAATAACAAAATAATTCAGATATTCGGTATCCTTGCCAGCGACGCGTCCCAGCATTGTAGGTTGACTCCCTAATGCATAGGCTGCCTGCCCGGTAACCCCGTGGATGTCATTTAAATATGCTTCCTGAGCAGTTTCTTCATCACGTGATTTGGACTTAATGTTTCTCAATAACAGAAGCACCAGGGCAATTACTGCCAAGATTAGCACTGCCAAGGCGACTAGAGTTAATATGGAGCGCTTACGCTCGTCCTCATCTTCAATCTGTGATTGACCGACAGGCACTTCTATAATGATGGGCTCAGGTGCAGGTGTTGGCTCGATAACCCTTTCAATAATTTTTTCTACAATCCTGACTTCCTCGATGATTTCAGGCTCGTCTGGCTTGTTTATTAGGGTATTTAATTTGCTGAACACATTCTGCAGATCATCTGCCATCAGTGCGCGATAATATTCACCATCCGTCTTTTGAGCCAGGGACTGAATAAGTTCAAAATCTGCATTCTCGGTAAAGGCTATCCCAAAAATCTTAATGCCTGCATCTGCTGCATCTGCCGCCAAATCTTCTTTCAACCATTTTGTCTTTTCCAGATCCCGATCTGCATTACCAGTATCAACAATGCCATCCGTCATAAAAACAATAATTTTTCTTGCTTCTTCCCTTCCGTTATTTTTTAGGTCGTAGATAGCACTTTCTATTGCGGCTGGACTGTTTGTATACAGCCCCCTGTAATTAATTTTTGACAGACTATCCAATAATCCCTGCCTGGATGCCGAAGTAATATCTGTTAAAGGGACTGCCATTCGAACATCTTGATCGAAGATAATAATTGCAGCTCGTGTCGATTCGTCCAGTTTGTTAATAAATTCTGTGACAGCCTGTTTGGTCAAAAACTGAGGATCGTTTTTCTTCATACTCCCTGAGTTATCTAGCACCAGAATAACGTCCTTCATCAGCAGGCTCTCAGCGTTTTCTGAGGTCTCTAGTTTTTCTATTTCAGTTTGGGATGTTTCTGTACTGGTGATATCTTCAGTGGCTTCTGTCGTTGGATATGTCGTCACAGACTCCAGAACGTCAGTGGTCATTTCTTCATCTTGAGGAGCTAATGCTTCTGTCTCAGTGGTAATAATCGTTTCAGCCAGATCTTCCTGGCCAGGGCCTGCCCACACCGGGACAACCAGTCCAACCATAAGGTAAGTGATTAATAGACGTCGAAAATACATAAATTATTATTAACTTAATTTATTACCGAGGGCCTAGTATAAAAGGTTATTTCGACGATGGATATTCTTTCCATTGCGAAATCCCTTTATGATGATATTAGTATTCTCTCTCATTCCTCATTCTAAGCCTTTTCATCTGTTGACACTGGTCTGTCAGGATCCGAACACCAATCACTCCACGAACCGGCATAAAGGCGGGGTGTATCGAGACCAGCGTGTGCAACTGCTAAGAGATTATGGCAGGCAGTGACGCCAGAGCCGCAATAAAACACAGTTTCCCTCATTTCTGTGCCCCCAAGGCTAGCCTCAAATTCCTTGCATAATTGAGTAGCATCTTTAAAAAATCCGTTGTTATCAAGATTTTTCTTCCAAAAACGATTGATGGCGCCTGGTATATGTCCGGCCGCCTTATCCAGTGGCTCAACCTCCCCCCTGTAGCGTTCAGGGTCACGAGAGTCAATCAACAACTCGGACGCTGTCACGCGATCAACGGTCACCAACCAATCCTTATTGGCTACACCCTGAAAATGCGTGGGCGCATTTTTTTCTTCGCCAGTTGCAGCCGGCAACCCTGCCTGTTCCCAAACCTGCCATCCTCCGTCAAGTACTGCGACTGTCTCATGTCCCATATAACGCAACAACCACCAAAGCCGACCAGCAAAACACGCACAAGCATTGTCATAAATGATTACCTGTGAATCATTGTTGATCCCAAGGCGAGAAAATAATGCACTTAATGCGTTTTCTGACGGCAAGGGGTGGCGTCCGTGATCTGTCACCGGGGGGCCGCTCAAATCACCGTGCACATTTGCAAAGACGGCTCCTTTGATGTGTGATTTCAGATATGAATTCCTACCGGCACTTTTGTCCGCCAGGTCATAGCTACAATCAACGATAACCCAATTTGGTGAATCCAGATAATTGGCAAGGGTTTCTGTATCAATAAGTGTTGTAAATGATGGTGCCATAACTCCTGTCATTTCCCTCGATATAATTTGTCTGACATTATATCGTTATCTCCAACAAACACCCTACATGCATAATCCATTTCAACCTAGAAACCTCGATTGAATCGCATGCAAGGTGCCTGTTAGCGTGCCGGTGACAAGGCACAACGACGCGGAATAGCCAGCTCTTTCAAGAAGTTGTAAGGCGATCAGCGATGCGCTAACGGGTGCATTGCATGGGATAGCTGTCTTCACTCTACAGGTGAATGGAAGGAAAGTAATGAATCGTAAATTTATTAATGGCTTAGTTAAAATCTCTAGCAGTCAACTGAGGTTTCTAGGTTCAATGAACTATCAACGAATCAAGCGTATTTGTCTAATATGTTGCCTCATGCTTGGTTTAACATCCTGTGCCACAACCAGTTATTATCTACAATCCCTCAATGGCCATGTAGATTTACTTTTAAAAAGACAAACCATCTCCGGAATTTTAGCCTCACAAAATACTGATAAATTGCTGCGAGACAAATTGGAAATGGTGCTCGAAATTCGCAGATTTGCCAGTGAACACCTAGGTCTGCCTGACAATGGTAGTTATTCTGATTATGTTGATCTGGGTCGTAATTTCGCTGTTTGGAATGTCTTTGCAGCTCCCGAATTGTCGTTACAAGCAAAACAATGGTGCTTCTTGTTCGTTGGATGCCTGAATTATCGTGGTTATTATTCAGAAGAGGCAGCATACAGGTACGCACAAACACTGGAGGCGCAGGGACATGATGTTTTTGTTGGTGGTGTTACAGCATATTCAACCCTTGGCTGGTTTAATGACCCTATATTAAATACGATGATCAATCGAGATAATAATTACCTTGCAAGTGTCATTTTCCACGAACTTTCCCACCAAAAAATTTATCTCAAAAATGATACAGCTTTTAATGAAGCCTTTGCTGAAATGGTTGCCCAGACAGGGGTGCAGTACTGGCTTGACCTGCATGGAACTGCAGCATCGAGACAAAAATTTCTGGATAAACGATTAGATGAAACTTCATTCGTTAATTTAATTCTGAAATACAAAGAAAAACTGGAAATGACTTACAACTCAGAAATGTTTATTGATGAAAAAAGGGCAAACAAGAAATCCCTCCTAAATCAATTAGCCGAAGAGTACGAAAATCAATACGAAACAGGGGGAAACACAGGTCGATACGTTACCTGGCTGTCATCGGGGCTGAACAATGCGAAATTGGCGTCCGTAATTGCTTATCAAGATTATGTATCCGGATTTTTAACAATATTTAATCATGAACATGGAAATTATCAAAAATTCTATGAATCAGTAGAAAAATTAAGTAAATGCGATAAATACAGACGTAAATCCATACTTGAGGACAATATCACAGATTTTCAATGCTAAACTTGCTATTAATACCCATAGAATGCGGGTGGAATAACCTTGTTAAATAACTCATAATCGGGTTAGCATTCGTAATATGGGACGTGTATCTTCAATACTGAGTATCAGGAGAAAAATTGATATATGCTAGATAAACTATTTGCAAAACCGATGGAACTGGTGCTTGCTGGCCAAACGATTAGCTTTTTATCAATTGCAGATTTTGAATTCTGTCTCACCGGCAGGACCTCCGTACCGTCAAAAAAAATCACAGACATGGTCAAGTGCACAGCGAAACAATTACAAGTGGAAGCACATACGATAAAAGATATCGAAAAACGCTTTGTAGCGATTCTGACTCATTCAATTGAGGATCCCCCCAGCATCAGCCGCTCGCTCAAAGAGCTTGATACGTCTATTTTTTCACAGGATCATGGTTGGAGAAATATCATTGCTGCACTTAACGATAGCGGCGACGAATTCGATCCTTTTCGCAGAGTTGCTCTTGTGAAATATATGCAATACCTGTCATCACGCCAGGACATAATTAAATATCTGTACTCTGAAAAGAAAAAGCTGGCGGGAGAGAAACAAAACGGAAAGAGCGAAACAATTGAGGGGGATCAGTTCAAAGACACGTTGATTTTTGAAAACACCATATATGAACCAGACGTTGATAGCCCAAAGGGTGGTGATTATGAGCGTATGCCAAAAGGCGAAGCAGTGATCACCACACTCAAGCCTCAGCAACGAATCATTATCATGCTGTCAAAACATAAATGTGAAATCGAAGCCAATGGACAGATTTTCTTTATTGACCAGGCGGGCCGAAAGCACGCCCTGGAATTAGGACGTAATGTCATTGGCAGAGATGCGTCTGGCACCGTTGTCATCGACCCTGGCTTGAGAGACGTCTCCAGAATGCATCTTGTTATCGAAAATCTGGGCGATAATTCATTGCAATTAACTGATCTTTCTTCACATGGGACATATATTCCTTCAGCGCTCCTTGAAGACCACACCACCTGATATTTTCAAGATCATTGTTTGACAATACCGCCTGGAACGCTGAAAAATAGCCCTGTTTCCTCACTTTACTTACAGTGGCATTTATGTTCGACACGCATATAAATATAATTAGTTATTATTTATTGGAATATGAAGACTTTGATACTATCGCCATCCCACGAAATCATCGTGATTTAGACCAGATAATCACATTGGGTAAACAATAATGACTGCCGTTACATTTGATGTTGCTAAATTAGCAGGTGAATACAAGGACAAGACACCTTCTGATATCTTAAGTTTGGCAATAGAACATTTCGAGAATATATCAATTTCATTCAGCGGCGCTGAAGATGTCGTACTCATTGACATGGCAGTTAAAATCAAACCTGATATCAAAGTATTTTCTCTGGACACTGGCAGATTACATCCTGAAACATATCAATTCATGGAGCAAGTAAGAGAGCACTACAACATAAAAATTGATGTAATGTCACCTGATAGTAAACAACTGGAAACATTTGTCCACGAAAAAGGTTTATACAGCTTCTATAAAGATGGTCATCAGGAGTGCTGCGGAATTCGTAAGATCATGCCTTTGCGTCGACTATTATCAACACTTGATGCCTGGATTACTGGCCAACGTCAGGATCAAAGTCCGGATACACGTTCAGGTATACCTGTCATTCAAAAG
>CAYRXP010000068.1:5471-8916 GCA_964428145.1 uncultured Enterobacteriaceae bacterium | reverse complement strand
CTTCTTCAAATTCCTGGACAGTAAAGCGCAAGCGAGTAAGTAAAAAGGTGCGTTGAATGCCTGCACGATCAAATGCTTTCTGATCTGCCAGTGAAATTTTTAGGCTATCGAGTTCATCCGCCGTTGCTGAAACCAATTTAACTCTTGCTTTAAATGGCTGGTTCAATGCAGATTGAAGTTCGAGCTTACCTAAACCCAAAGCATTCACAGATGTTGGCATCACCAGTGCCAATAAAACCAACATCATCTTAAATTTCATCCGATTTTCCCCTGCCACTGTATTATTTTTCTATCGACTTGGGATCTAGCAGTAATGAATACTCTCGTTGTATTCGCCCACCCGGCCAGTGCATCTCCAGTACAAATCTGAGTGCAGGCTCACGGATTGTATTTTTACTGGTAATCTTCAAATAAGGCTGACTTCCATCATTTTCGATAATTTCAACCCTCAAATTATGCCAAGTCTGTAGGCCTTGTAACTCGTCTTTGGGCCTGACAATGCTCGACTTCAAGTCACTAATCTCACTCCCCTTCGAGAAAACCAAAGGAATTTCTACATTAAGCGGTTGATTTAGTTGTGATTTCAGTTCTAACTCACCCAACGCCAGTGCCTGTACTGCAGATTGAAATCCTGCAAAAAGCAAAAACAGAGCTATCAATAAGATTCTTTTGTTCATTGGCTCACAGAATATCCTGTTCTAAATACTATTTATATTCAATAAGTTACATGATTTGTTCACAAAAAACGTCTCACGCACCACCTAAAATTCAGCCTCACCAATACAAACTCGCCACAGAGAGAGCAAAAGTTTGTGCAGCTTAAAACCTGCGAATATCCTTTACAATTACCCCTTAACTATAGCTTACAAATAGTCTTTTACCAAAATTTCAGCGATTTGAACACCATTTAATGCAGCACCTTTACGAACATTGTCCGAAACAACCCAGAGGTTAATACCACGAGGATGTGAAATATCTTCTCGAATACGCCCAACAAAGACAGAATCTTTACCTGCAGCCTCACTCACAGCGGTTGGATAGCCGCTATCCTTAGGCTCATCCACTAAAGTAATTCCAGGCCGGTTTCTGAGTAAATTTCTGACTTCCTCCGCAGATAATTTATTTTTGGTCTCGATATGGATGGCTTCAGAGTGCCCAAAAAACACTGGAACCCTGACCGCGGTTGGATTGACCTGAATATTGTCATCTTCGAATATTTTTTTGGTTTCCCAGACCATTTTCATTTCTTCCTTGGTGTAACCATTATCCTGAAAATCATCGATATAGGGTAAGACATTAAAAGCAATCTGCTTGGGATAAACTTCACACACAGCTGATCGACCGTTCAATAATTCTGCAGTTTGCTTTGCCAATTCTTCTATTGCTTCTTTACCTGTTCCTGACACTGCCTGATAGGTACATACATTGATTCGCTCGATATAAGCGGCATCGTAAATAGGCTTTAGTGCTACTAACATTTGGATCGTTGAACAATTAGGATTTGCAATAATCCCTCTATTTTTGTAATCGGCGATTGCGTGGGGGTTGACCTCTGGTATAACCAAAGGAATATCATCGTCGTAACGAAACTGCGATGTATTATCAATCACTACACAGCCTGCTTCGACAGCCCGCGGGGCATGTATTTTTGATACGGAGGCACCTGGAGTAAAAAGACCAATATCAACGCCTTTGAAATCAAATGCCTCCAAATCTTCAACCATGATGGTTTTACCGTGAAAGCGAATTCTTGAGCCAGCGGATCGACTGCTGGCAAGTGCAACAATATTTTCCACAGGAAAATTACGTTCTTCCAGAATTGACAACATGGTTTCACCGACCGCACCGGTAGCACCGACAACAGCAACATTAAACTTCCTACTCATTACGCCTTTACCTAACTAAAATCGTATTGACTAAAGCGACGCGACAACAGCATCGCCCATCTCGCTGGTAGATACCTTCGTCATGCCATCCGAAACTATATCAGCTGTTCTCAACCCATCTGCCAGCACTTGCTGTACAGCCTGTTCTATTCGATCTGCCAGTGCAGGCTCAGCGAGGGAATACCTCAACATCATGGCAACTGAAATGATTGTTGCCAATGGATTGGCAACATTCTTTCCCGCGATATCAGGTGCTGATCCATGAATTGGCTCATACATTCCCTGTCTTTCAGCATTCAATGAGGCTGAGGGCAACATACCGATTGAACCCGTCAACATGGAGGCCAGATCAGACAAAATATCACCAAACATATTGGTCGTAACAATCACATCAAACTGCCCGGGGTCCCTCACCAACTGCATGGCCGCATTATCTACATACATATGTTCCAGATTCACCTCTGGATAATCATTCGCCACACGCGTAACAACTTCACGCCAAAGTTCGGTTGCTTCCAAAACATTTGCCTTGTCCACCGAACATACTTTTTTGTTTCTTGTCATTGCCACATCAAAAGCAGTGCGCGCAATTCTTTCAATCTCGGTTTCCTTATAGACCAGGGTATTAAAACCTTCACGCTGTCCATCTTTCAGGGTTCTGATACCACGTGGTTGACCAAAATAGATCCCACCGGTTAATTCACGCACAATCATGATGTCCAGTCCATCAATCACGTCTGGTTTTAAAGAAGAGGCTTCAACAAGTTCCTTGTACAGTATTGCAGGCCTGAGGTTAGCGTACAGATCAAGACCAGATCGCATTGCCAGAAGACCTCTTTCAGGCCTCGATGAGCGTTCAATGTTATCCCATTTGGGTCCACCCACTGCCCCCAATAAAATTGCATCAGACTGTTTCCCCAGTGCGAGCGTTTCTTCAGGCAGTGGCACTCCTGTTTCATCAATTGCCTTGCCACCAATCAATGCCTGTTCAGTGGTAATCTCAAGTCCATGTTTCTCAACAAGGGCACTCAGTACCTTTTCTGCTTCAATCACAATCTCCGGGCCAATTCCATCCCCCCGAAGTATTAATATGCTTTTACTCACTTCAGACACCTATTGTTAAAAAATGTTTCATACACACTTAGAGTGCATCGCAAAGGGCGGCAAAGGATACATCAAGTTGCACTATTCTTCATCAAGTCTCTTGTAGTTAGCCATGCGGCGAACATAATTAACAGACCCCCCATCAATTCCCTTGCAGTCAACACCTCTACAGTCAATAAGGCTGCAGAAACTGCCCCAACAAATACCTCGAACAACATAAGTGATGCCGAACGATGTACTGGTAGATGCGTAACACCATACAATGCTGTAAATGACATCAGACTCATACCGACACAACCAACGAAAATAGCAAGTGCAAGTGATGCTCCGCTAAACACGGGTGGTTGAATCTGCATCGTGACGATGCCAGCAATAGTAAGTACAATCACACCTAACCACGCTGATCCCATCTTCAAAATGATGGGGATATCGCCGATCTTTCGTACCAGTACATT
>CAYRXP010000068.1:4091-5371 GCA_964428145.1 uncultured Enterobacteriaceae bacterium | reverse complement strand
TTAGCCTATACTGCGTGCTCTTAAATTTTTTGAACTTAAAACAATAACTCCTTATAACAATAACTAATGAATCCCGGGCTTGAAAAATTACACCCCTACCCCTTTGAAAGGCTTGCGCAACTCAAGCAGGAAACATCTGTCGTCACGGATGCAGAACATATCGATTTATCGATTGGTGAGCCCAAACATACCACCCCTGCATTAATTCTGAATGAATTACAAAAGCAATTGTCCAAGGCGGCATCTTACCCAACAACACGAGGTATCGATGCACTACGACAAGCCATGGCAAAATGGTTAAGCAAAAGATCCCTGTTACCTGATGGCAGTATTAGCGCCGACAGAAATATCTTGCCAGTGAATGGTACCCGAGAAGCACTTTTTTCCTTTGCGCAATGTGTCATAGATTCAAACAGTAATCAGTCTAAATCACCAATCGTTATTTCGCCTAATCCTTTCTATCAGATATATGAAGGCGCAGCATTGCTAGCCAATGCTGAGCCATATTATATTAACTGTGTTGAAGCAAATAGATTTCTTCCTGATTTTGATGCCGTCCCTGAAAATATTTGGCAACGATGCCAACTTATTTACCTATGCTCCCCGGGAAATCCAACCGGGGCAGTGATTGGTCAAGAGTCCATCAAAAAATTGCTCAAGCTCGCAGACAAATATGATTTCATTATTGCAGCAGATGAATGTTATTCAGAAATATACCTTGATGAAGATTCTCCTCCCATTGGTCTGCTGCAGGCCGCTGCAAATCTGGGACGAGATGATTACAAGCGTTGTATTGTTTTTCATAGCCTTTCTAAGCGATCAAATGTTCCTGGGATGCGATCCGGTTTCGTCGCGGGCGATGAAAAACTCATACAGGCTTTTCTCCGTTATCGTACTTATCATGGTTGCTCCATGCCACTCTACACTCAAATGGCGAGCATTGTTGCCTGGCAAGACGAAGATCACGTCCGTGTTAACAGAACCCTGTACCGTCAAAAATTTGATGCAGTACTGGATATACTCAAACCGGTCATGAATGTCACAAAGCCTGATGCCAGCTTTTATCTCTGGCCGGAGACACCTGTGTCCGATACTGAGTTTGCGACAGGATTGTACTCTCGGCATAACATAACTGTGTTGCCTGGAAGTTTTCTGTCGCGTAGCATAGCTGCCGGTGATCCCGGTGAAAATCGAATTCGTATTGCGCTTGTCGCCGAGATAGATCAGTGTATCGAGGCAGCCGAAAGAATTTGTGAATATATCAAAACAACGTGCCATTC
>CAYRXP010000068.1:0-3991 GCA_964428145.1 uncultured Enterobacteriaceae bacterium | reverse complement strand
ATTAACGGTACAACGTGCCATTCTTTATGAGTGATTAACGGTACAACGTGCCATTCTTTATGGGTAATTATTGGTACAACGTGCCATTCTTTATGAGTAATTATTGGTACAATTTAGTCATAATATTTACCAAAATATTTAATTAGGAAATTCAAAAATACGGAAAAATAAAACATGAGTCAGCTTGAAAACATCGTTAACGAACATTTTGAAAAACGTTCGGAGATCACACCAGTAACCGCCAGTCAGGAATTGAAGAATGCCATTGAAGAGGTGATCACAGGACTGGACAGTGGAACCATGCGGGTTGCTGAAAAGATGGATGGGGAATGGATGGTTAATCAATGGCTGAAAAAGGCTGTACTGCTTTCCTTTCTGCTTGAAGACAATAAAGTGATCGAAGGTGGATTCACTAATTATTACGATAAAGTCCCATCAAAGTTTAGTGGCATGAATAAGCAAGATTTTGAAAAGATTGGCGCACGCATTGTCCCTTCAGCAAATGCGCGTCGTGGCAGTTATATCGCACCTGGCGTGGTCTTGATGCCATGCTATGTCAACATTGGTGCTTACGTTGACTCCGGAACCATGGTAGATACATGGGCCACCGTCGGTTCCTGTGCGCAAATTGGCAAGAACGTACATCTGTCAGGCGGTGTGGGCATTGGTGGCGTACTTGAACCGTTACAGGCCAACCCAACCATCATCGGTGATAACTGCTTTATCGGTGCACGTTCTGAAGTGGTAGAAGGGGTTATCGTTGGTGATGGTGCAGTGATCTCTATGGGTGTTTATATTGGTCAAAGTACTCGCATATTCAATCGTGAAACGGGCGAAATAAGCTACGGTTACATCCCGCCTGGTTCTGTGGTTGTATCCGGCAATCTACCATCCAAAGATGGCAGTTATAGCCTCTACTGTGCAGTCATCGTCAAACAAGTCGATGAGAAAACGCGCAGCAAGGTAGGTATCAACGAATTATTGCGTGACATTTAGAACACCGTTTAAATCAAAACTGATTGAGTACCGTTAATCAAGCGACCGATACTCGTCAACGGAGGCAAGCTTTCGGTCGGTTTAAGTGAGAACAAATTCGAGAACAGACTTTTATGACATAATAGTATCAAGTCCAGGGATCCAAGGGGGACGAATGAAAAATCTTTTCAAACTAGATAAAAAAATATTCGACAAATTTATATTTGTTGGAGAAATGGATATCGACCAAATTGAGCTGAGGGGATTTTCACGCAGTTTTGCAGAGCTGGAATGGTTATTACTGGTTCTCATTTTACTTTATACAGTCGCTCCTGGGGCTTATGTTGAGAACCAATGGATCATCCTGAAATATTCCCTTCTTTTTGCGGCGTTCGTGCTTGCATTCCGCTACCTGAATTTCTATCAAACAGAGACGCGCTGGAAGCTGGCCATAGAAGTATGGGTCATGATTGCCTACATCACATCCGTACTCTGGTATACAGGCAAAGTAGATAGCCCTCTCTTAAACCTCTACCTGCTGGTTATTATTAGCAGTGGGATGACACTGGGAAAATTAACAACATTATTGGTACTTGGTTTAATCTCTGTCTTATATATTTACATGGGCTTGCCGACGTTATCCAGAGGTACAGTCACGCTGGAACATTTTAGTCATATGATGACAGTGTTTTCCCCATATCTGATTATTGCTTATCTGACCACCATGCTTTCTGCAGATTTACAATTCGCGAAGAAAATGTTTAAACATCTATCGGAAACAGACGAAATGACCGGTTTGATGAATCGCAGGTCTTTCAGCGATGTCATCACAAGTGAACATAATAAATCAGTTCGATATAATCGCGCCTATTCTATTTTGATGGTTGATGCTGATGGATTAAAGATAGTTAATGATGAACACGGCCATGAGGCAGGTGATAAATTGATTACAACATTAGCAGAGACAATAGAAAGTTGCATGCGTGACACAGATTCTCTGGCAAGATATGGTGGGGACGAGTTTGTTGTCCTCTTGCCTGAAACAAACAAGCAGCAGGCCGAAGATGCCGGAGAAAGAATCAGAAAGGCGGTCGAGAATACTTCTTTTGATATGAAAGGGAATCTGATCAAGGCTACTGTGAGTATTGGTGTTAGCAGTTATCCTGAAGATGCCGATGATGCCGAAGGTGCACTCATCAATGCAGACAGAGCACTTTATAAAAGTAAGCGCGAAGGCGGTAATCAAGTTTGTACTACAATCTAGCCAGATGGCTAAAACTACATTCGCTCACCAATACCAGATCTGACTTCGTTAGCCAGACTTTCGGCAATTGCATTGACCTGAGTTTCAATTTCTCCTTCAACCATCACTCTAAGTAAAGGCTCAGTTCCAGAAGGTCTTAACAATATTCGTCCTTTGTCTCCCAACTCGGATTCAGCGGTTCTAATGGCATCTTGCAAATTTGTCATCTTTGATAGATCAACATTCTTATCTATCTTCACATTAATCATAGTCTGAGGATATTTTTCCATACCAGATTTAAGATTGGATAATGTTTTTTCTGAATCAACCATAATATCCAGCACTTGTAACGCTGAGATGATCCCGTCTCCCGTTGTCGTCATATCCAGATTAATAATATGGCCTGAAGTTTCGCCACCTAGTTTCAAATTATTCTTATTCAACATCTCCAGCACATAACGGTCACCTACCTGTGCCCGGTAAAAATTCATACCCATTTTTTCGATTGCTATTTCAAGACCAAGATTACTCATGGACGTGCCGACAATCCCGTCCCCTAACATCTTTTGTCTGCCTTGAGCGATCACAAAAAGAATTTCATCACCATCGACCACTTCACCCTTGTGATCTACCATGATCAAACGGTCACCATCGCCATCCAATGCTATGCCGACATCAGCCTCGCACTCAAGTACTTTTTTCTGTAATAGCCCGGGCTTTGTCGCACCGCATTCAACATTAATATTGAACCCATCCGGTTCATTGCCGATTGTGATGACGTCAGCACCGAGTTCATCGAATACATGAGGTGCGATGTGATAGGTTGCGCCGTGAGCACAATCAACGACAATCCGCATACCTTTAAGATCAAGATTGTTCTTCACCCTAAATTTACAGAACTCTATATATCGACGGGCCGCATCTTCAATACGTCTGGCCTTACCCAAATGTGCCGGATCGGTAACCTTGATTACTTTCTCGAGTTCTTTTTCTATTTCCAATTCAATATGGTTAGGTAGCTTGGTTCCCTCACTTGAAAAAAATTTAATTCCGTTATCATGAAATGAATTATGAGATGCGCTGATAACAATGCCTGCCTGGGCCCTCGCATTGCGCGTTAGATAAGCGATACCTGGCGTTGGCATTGGCCCAAGTAAGCAAATATCAACACCTGCTGCTGATAGACCTGCCTCAAGTGCGGATTCAAACATGTATCCTGAAATGCGTGTATCCTTGCCAATAAGCACCGGTCCATCGCCATTCTTTGCCAGCACTTTCCCCGCAGCCCAGCCTAACTTCATGATAAAATCAGGGGTGATGGGTGGTTCGCCTACTTTGCCTCGAATACCATCTGTACCAAAATATTTTCGCTGTTTGCTAATGATTAGATTCCTTTAATTTCGTAAAAGTAGCGATTTCTTCTATTAGGTTTCTCCTGACATATAAACAATGCAGACCATATGGATGCTACGTTAGCAGAATTCTAGGCTGGTTTTGCCGGCGACTCACCACGAGGAGCATCGTCTTTTTTTACGTCACCTGCTTTTTTTACGTTCGATTCACCATTATCATTATCATCCCAGCCCTCAGGATCTTTTGGCTGTTTACCTGCCATGATGTCATCAATCTGATCAGCATCGATGGTCTCGTACTTCATCAGTGCATCAGCCATCTTGTGCAACTTATCCATGTTTTTCTTTAGAATTTTTTCCGCCCGTGCGTAGTTCCTGTCAATGAATACCCGGATTTCCTCATCAAGCAAATTAGCCGTCA
>CAYRXP010000067.1:0-9042 GCA_964428145.1 uncultured Enterobacteriaceae bacterium | reverse complement strand
CGGTGTCATATCAATACCTTGGGCCGATAAAAGTCTTTCAATATTGTCATTGTACGAGATGTCGTAAATTTACGGGCTCTGCTTACGCATCAAATATCATTATTGATCCGGCACAATTCCAATGGCTGAGTGGTGAAGATTCACTAGGACGGTTTGAACATGCAGATGCAAAGCACTTCGCAACATCGTTCTGTAAAAATTGTGGTTCGTCATTACCGTGGCTGACAAAAAGTGGAAAAGCGATTGTTGTGACAGCAGGGACATTAGATGATGACCCAAAGGAAAAACCAACCCACAATGTATTCATGGCCGACAAGGCACCATGGTATGAAGAAGTTGGTGATCTAAAACAATATGAAGCGCTTCCGGTAAGCGATCATTAATGTGATAGCGATACCCGAAAGGGAAATATTTATCTGCGCGTAACTATTTCCCTGAATCGGGGATATAATATTCCCTCTCCGGTGATTGTGGCGGGGCCGCCAACACGAATCGTCAGGGTTTCTTCCTGCTTGTTATCCATTTCAATATTTAACACACTTTTACGTTTATCCAGACTGCCTCGATCAATGACAAAGGTATGTGTGCCTTGTTTGATATGTTCATGAGCACAGAGATAGCCGGCAAAGGCTGGCATGGCTGAAGCAATGGGTGGATCTTCATGGATGCCAATATTAGGGCCAAGTAATCGGGCATGAAAATTAGAATGACTGATATCAGTTTGGGCAGAGAACAACAGAATTTCATTCGCCATACATGCAGGGGCCATGGATCGAACCCATGCGGTAAAGTTAAATTTTGCCGCGCGAACAGCTGAATAAGTTTTTACGGGGACAATTAAGTAGGATTGATCTGAATATATTAATAAAGGATTGAACTTTTTATTATCAATATCTGCTTCAATTAAAGAAAGCACCTCCGCAATTTGTTCTTCTTTAGGAACAAAACGATCAATCACCGGCCTTGTTTCTATCTCAAACTGGATTAATTCAGGCCTTCCATTTTCCTGTGAGATGTTAACGTCAATTACCCCAATGTTTTGTTCCAGCTTAAGGGGCGTATGTTTTTCTTCGAGTTTAATTTCACCAATGGAAGCCAATACATGTCCGACAGCAATAATTGGATGACCGGCAAAATCAATTTCTGCATGTGGTGTAAAGATCCGCATTCGTCGTTTATCCGTTCCATTCGTGGGAGAAAATACAAATGTTGTTTCAGAAAGATTCAATTCTCGTGCAAGTAATTGCATATTTGCCTGATCAAGCCCATCGGCATTCGGGAATACGGCGATCTGTGCACCGTCAAATGGCTTATCCGTAAAAACATCGGTAATGTAATATTTATACTGCATAGAGTTCACCTGTTAATGACTGCACGGCAAAACGCCTACCTGAGGCAACTTGGCTAATCCGGTTTCCCGTGCGTGTTCTTCAAAACCCTTGTTTTTCCAAAAGAATGCCCCTGGCATTGTGGTTGGTATCACCATGACATAAAACAAGGCACGACTCACTAATGAAGTCAGGAGGATAATGCCCGCTAAAACTGACCAGAGTATTAGGCCTTGCCATGCTTCAGGCAGTTGTACTGAACCTAATATGGAAATAGCAACAATACTTATTCCTAAAACACTATTGCGCGCAATATATGTTTTTCCATATTGTGTGACTAATAGAGCATAGGAGGCTGAGCCTTCACCGCCATTCTTCTGTAAATCATGTGCATGAAAGATATGCCCGATTGCTTCTAGTAGTAAACCAATAGCAATGAAACCGGGCAGACTACTGGTCAAACTATTGACTAAGCCAGTCATGTCATTTCCAGTCATTAAAGCTAAAGGGATGTAAACAATCCCGATTAGTACCCCACCCAGACTAAGCATGGTGCCAAAGAATGAAGTGGCCACCTGCCAATGGTCCCAGAACGGTCGTGCCTTGATGCGATATATCGAAACCATATAGTAGAGACCAAGCAGACCTGAAATAACCGTAAAAAAAGCAAATGTCTTTGTTGCCACAGGCATATAAGACTCAAGCATTGATGACTCTAACCACGGCACAATGCTACTAACAATATTGAAAATTGCGCCTGCTTCAATCCAGTTTAAGAAACCATGATCCAGGCTTGATAACATTGCAACAGCGATTAAACCGTTTAGAAACATGGCCACTCCCAATGCTTCCCGACTTAGTGGCGAATGTCTGAGGTTATTAAAGCCTCGATAAAACCGCATCGGTTTGCCCAAGTGCTGTGTAGAAAGGAAGAGTACAAATGCCTGGAAGCTGATGAGTGAACACAGAAACGGCACAAAGACGTTTGACGCAGTCAGGGTTTGTAAGCTTTCGATACCGAATAATCCACCAAGAAATGCTATCAGGAACGCACCTATCGCGGCTTGTGTGGTTAATGTAAAAATAACCAAAGGGTTTTCACGTGAACTGAGTTTGGCAAGATTCCATTGGCGATTTTTAATCTTGTTTTTATCAACGACAGGTTTGTAAACACCATTACTATCTTTCCTGTGGTATTTAATCGGTTCTGAGTCTGTTCGGGTAAATTCCCGAGGCATACTCTTTGTTTGCTGGAAACGGATATTTGGTTTAGAGATACTCGGATCCGGGAAACCAGGTATGGATGTTTTCTTTTGTTCCCTGTTTTCGGGTGTTGTTTCAATGACACCAAAGTCCAATGCATTACCGACACAGGCCGCTACACAGGCAGGTTTTAGACCTACTTCCAGACGGTCAACACACATATTACATTTCTGAACATGGCCTTCGACCGGATCAAGTTGTGGCGCATTATAGGGACAAACCCAGGTGCAGTAACCACAACCAAAACAAATATCCGGATCCTGTAATACTGCACCGTATTCAGGATGTTTTGTATAAGCAGCTGTTGGACAACCTTTCAAACAAACCGGGTCATCACAATGATTACACGCCATGGAGATGTTCATGCGGGTAAAGTTCGGATAGGTACCGCCTTCCACATATCCAACAGAACGAAAACTTAAATGTGGGGGCAGGTCATTTTTCTCACTACAGGCTGCTTCACAGGCGTGACAACCAATACAATTATCAGCGGTGAAATGAAAGCCATGTTGTTTATAACGATCCGGATTATCGCCGACACCCTCATCACCATTAATTCGTAAACTTACGCCCTTGGGTTGACCACTATTCTTAACGAGGTCAATGTCATTGCCATAGATATTTTTCTGATCAGTCTCAACTGCCTTTAGCAAGGCATACATTGGTTCATCTTCACGTACTTCAAACATAATATTTCCTGTTAGTAAAATTCTGTATCCGCACGGGTGATTCTAAAAAAGTGCATTTTTAGAAAGTCCTCATTTCGACGTTTAGTCGGGCGGCTAGATCCTGATCGATATGTTCAATTCGAACTGAGTTTTGTTTAAATGCAGGTTGGCGTGAGTAAGGATCAAGTAAACCCAGTGTTAAACGATTAACACATTCATGAAAATGAAATGGAATAAACACCATGTTCTTTGGCACACGATGGGTCAACTGGGCCATCACAACAGCATCACCACGACGTGATACGAGTCGTACATACTTTGAGTTTTCCAATCCCAATTCTTCAGCCGCATCAGGATTGATCTCCATATAAGGTGTCGGACTGAATTTATTCATGTTGCCGATCTTCCCGGTCTTGGTACGTGTATGGAAATGTTCAACCACACGACCACTGTTTAACCAGAATGGAAATTCTTCGTCCGGTTTCTCATTGTTTTCGATGTAAGGCATGGCCAACAACTTTGCCTTGCCATCAGGGAATTGAAATTTTCCATCCGTGTATAAACGCTGGGCACCTTTTTCGTCACCCTCACGAAACGGCCATTGAATGCCTTTCTGTTCCTCCAGTTTTTCATGTGTCATCCCCGAGATATCCAATATGCGTCCTTCACCTTTTGATAACTCACGCATCTCTTCAAATATCTCAGCAGTTGTTTCAGGGAATGTCATTTTTTTACCTTGCTCAAAACGCTTTGCCAGATTTGAAAATATCCAATGATCCGGTTTTGAGTTTGCGTGTGGCTCACAAACTTTTTTGGTAATGTTCACACGACGTTCCGTATTGGTAAAACAACCTTCCTTTTCTGCCCACATTGCCCCGGGTAGAAACATATTCGCATATTGAGTTGTTTCAACATCAAGATAAGAATCCTGTACCACCAGAAACTCTAATTTTTCCAGAGTCTTTCTAATACGTGCGGAGTTAGCCATCGACGTCATCGGATTTGTTGCGACTAACCACAGGCCTTTTATTTGACCTGTTTCAATGGCTGGAAAGATATCCGTCATGGACATGCCGCGTTTAGGCGGAAAGAAACTTTCATCAATGCCCCAAAATTCTGCAACTTCCTTACGGTGTTGTTGATTTTCCAATGCTCGATAACCAGGAAGACCAGAACATGAGGACCATTCACGTGTGCCCATGGCGTTACATTGACCGGAAATCGAAAGACTGGAGCTACCAGGCTTGCCAATATTACCAGTAATCAAATTCAGGTTGTTAATACCACTGACACCATCACTCCCATGTGTGCTTTGATTGATACCCATAGTCCAGATGCTCATTGCAGCACCCGCGTTGGCATAAAGACGTGCGACATGTCGAATTGTATCTTCGTCAATGCCACATATCTTTGCAGCAGTGACCGGATCGTATTCTTCAACTAATTTTGAAAATTCCTCATAACCATTGGTGTAGGAATCAATATAATTTCGATCATCCAGACCTTCATCAAAGATGACATGCGCCAGACTGTTTAGCAAGACCAGATCTGTTCCCGGTGTGATCGGTAAATGAATATCTGCAAACTGCGCAAACATGGTGACTCGTGGATCGACAACGATGACTGGGAACTTGCGTTTTTCCAATGCCTCTTTTAAACGCCAGTAAATAATCGGATGTTGTTCGGGAAGGTTTGAACCAAATGCCATTAAACATTCAGTATGATCAAAGTCGTCATAACATCCAGGGGGACCATCTGAGCCAAATGAACGTTTATAACCGGATACTGCTGAGGCCATACATAGAGTCGTATTGCCATCATAGTTATTGGTCCCAATCACACCACGAACAAGCTTCCCCAGGGCATAAAATTCTTCAGTCATTATCTGACCGGTAGAAACGATGGCAAAGGAATCACGTCCATAGCTAGACTGGATACGCTTGATTTCATCAGCCATTTTGTCCAGTGCAGAATCCCAGGTGACTTGCTGGTAATCTTCAAAATGTTTTTCTCTATAAAGTGGTTCTTCTCCACGACCGGATGATTCAAACAATTCATGTTCAAAGATACCTTTAACACAAAGCTTGCCGCGATTAACGTCGGCACCGGCAACACCTCGCGTTGCAACGGGCTTGCCTTGCGGGTTCAATCCGATTTCCATAGAGCAGCCAGTGGAACAATAACCACAAGTCGTGTATTTCCACTCTTGTACTTTCTTGTCCGCAATCTTTATCGGGTTTTTATGTTTACGTCCGAATAACATCTTATTTCTCGTTCCTCGAAATATGTGAAATGTTAAGAGTGAGAAGTGAAAAGGGAATGAATACTGGTATCCCAGTTCTTAAAATATTTTTACCCTTCACTTTTATACTCTTCACTTTGTTCTAAAATTTGTACGTTGCCATCAACCACGCGTATCGGATAGACAGGTATCTTGACGGATTCATCTTCCAGACACTGACCGGTGTCTAAATTAAAATGCTGTTTATAAATTGGCGAAGCAACCATAGGGTTGCCTTTTAGATCACCGCACATGCCTCTCGATAACACATTGGCATGACTGAACGGATCATGGTTATCAATGGCATAGAGTTTGTTGCTCCCGGATAAACGAAATATCGCGATCTGTTTATCGTTGACTAAAACGCAGACGCCAACATTGTCGATGAGATCGTCAAACTGACAAACCGATTCCCAGGTTTCAATCTCTGCGGTATTACAAAGGGCATCCATCATCTTTCCTTAAGCTGTCTTAGCCAACAGCTCTTTTTTCTCTTCAGCAGTCGCCGGCCTGATTTGATCACGCTCCTGTACAAAAACGACTTTATTGTCTTTCTCGTCACTATTCACAAAATGTCTGAAGCGTTTCATCTTTTCCGGATCGTCTATGGTTGTCTTCCATTCGCATTGATAAGTATTCACGATCCTGGCCATTTCTTTTTCCAGTTCATCACAGATACCCAGCTTGTCATCGATAATGACCTCTTTAAGATACTCAAGGCCGCCTTCCAGGTTGTCCATCCATGCAGCGGTTCTTTGTAATTTGTCGGCGGTGCGAATATAAAACATGTAAAAACGATCGATGTATTTAACCAATGTTTCATCATCGAGGTCAGAAGCAAACAGATCAGCATGACGTGGTTTCATGCCGCCATTGCCACAAACGTATAGACTCCAGCCTTTCTCCGTGGCAATGATGCCTACGTCTTTACTTTGTGCCTCGGCACATTCACGGGTACAACCTGATACCGCCATCTTTAATTTATGCGGTGCACGCAAACCCTTGTAACGATCTTCAAGACTAATGGCCATTCTGACGCTGTCTTGCACACCGAAACGACACCAGGTACTGCCGACACATGACTTTACCGTGCGTAATGATTTTGCATAGGCATGACCTGATTCAAAACCGGCATCGATGAGTTCTTTCCAGATATGTGGCAATTGATCCACACGCGCACCAAATAGATCAATACGTTGTGCACCTGTAATCTTGGTGTACAAATTATATTTTTTGGCAACTTCACCAAGAACGATCAATTTATCCGGTGTGATTTCACCGCCAGGAACACGCGGGATGATGGAATAGGTGCCGTTCTTTTGCATATTGGCGAGGAAGTGATCGTTGGTATCCTGTAACTGAGCGTGTTGGTTCTTCAAGACATATTCATTCCAGCAGGATGCAAGTATCGAAGCGACTGTCGGTTTACATACATCACAACCGTGTCCTGTTCCGTGTCGTGAAATCAACCTTTCAAAAGTGGTGATCTGTTCTGAACGAACAATCATATATAAATCTTGTCGGGTGTAAGGGAAGTGTTCGCAAATATCCGTGTTGACTTCAATACCACGCCTTTCCAGTTCACTATTTAATATCTGACCGACTATCACGGCACAACCACCACAGGTGGTCCCGGCCTTGGTACAGGCCTTCAGATCGCCCAACACCATAGCGCCACCATCGACAGCAGCAATCAGTTCGCCTTTGCTGACATTGTTGCAAGAACAAATTTGTGCTGATTCAGGTAAGGCATCGACACCCAGTCCAACAGATGCGCTTCCATCTCTTTGTGGAAGGATGAGATCATCAGGATGTTCAGGTAAATCAATTCCATTCGATGCATATAGAAATAAAGCATCATAATCACTGGCGTCACCGATCAAGACGCTGCCAAGTAATTTTGTGCCATCTTCACTGACAACAATCTTCTTATAAATTTCATTCGGTTCATCAGTAAAGGAGTAGGAACGGGCGCCCTGTGATTTTCCATGTGCGTCACCAATGCTACAGACATCAACACCCATGAGTTTTAATCGGGTACTCATATCAGCACCGGTAAATGCAGCATCAGTCCCGCTTAAGTGATCAGCAGCCACGGCTGCCATCTGATTGCCTGGACCGACCAGACCAAAGATCTGCTTGTTCCATAAGGCACATTCACCAATGGCGTAGATGTCTTCATCTGAAGTCAGACATTGGTTGTTAATGGATATACCACCACGTTGCCCAATCTCCAGACCACAATCTTTTGCTAATTCATCACGTGGCCGGATGCCCGCTGAGAAAACGATCAAATCTGTTTCAAGGGTTTCTTCATCAGAAAAGATCATCTTGTGTTTATGTTTATCACCATCCGTAATCAGAATGGTATTTTTCGAGGTATGTACGGAAACACCTAATGCTTCAATCTTGCGTTGAAGCATGTCACCACCGGCTTCATCAATCTGTACGGCCATTAAACGAGGTGCAAATTCAACGATATGTGTTTCAAGGCCAAGACTCTTGATTGCATTAGCGCATTCCAGACCTAACAGACCACCACCGACCACAACGCCGACTTTGCCTCTTTTGCCAACAGCCGTAATAGCTTCGAGGTCTTCGATGGTGCGATAAACAAAACAGTCATCACGATCATGGCCCGGCACAGGGGGAACAAACGGATAAGAACCCGTGGCTAAAACCAGTTTGTCATAAGGAATGGTTTTATCTTGCTCAGAAATCACCTGCTTATTTTTTCGATCGATACGGCAAGCCTTATCTCCAATATGTATAGAGATATCGTTCTGCATAAAAAATTCGTGGGTAACCATGGAAAGATCATTCACAGTTTTGCCAGAGAAGAATTCTGACAAGTGAACCCTGTCATAAGCGGGCCGCGGTTCTTCACAAAACACGACGATATCGTATCGATCCCGGGCCTTGCTCTCGGTCATAGATTCGAGGAAGGCCTGCCCAACCATGCCGTTGCCAATGATGACGAGCTTTTGCTTTTTCATGAGAATATCCAGATGTTGCTAATCATTTAGCCTCTACAATGCAGCTTACGTGCCATTCTGGAGTATTCTTATAACTAGTTGATTAGTTTGATAAAACTATATATTTAGAGGTGAGGGTAGGGATGAGATTTGCCCTGATAAAGGGCAGTTGATATTGCGGCGCACCAATGATGCGCATAGTGCGACCGCCAAGGACCTCGGTTGCCTACATGGATGTAGGTAAGGGGCGTGAGCAGGAGCGGAAGCTTAACCCCCTCCGTGGGGTGAGGCGGAAGTGCAGATTAATGTCGGGACACTCACAAGGATGTGAGTGGTAGAGTCGTGTCGGGAACGAAGACCAAACAATTATCTGCCACCACGACGAGGTACGGCTACAGAATGAGAAGTGCCCAGTCTATTCGGCAACGCCTCACTGGGCGAAGGTGTGTTAAGCCATCATAGCTTTTTATGATGTCTCTGCCTTATTGGGGTTTAGTTTAGTTGTGGGGTCTGTATTTATCTAGATT
>CAYRXP010000066.1:6819-9087 GCA_964428145.1 uncultured Enterobacteriaceae bacterium | reverse complement strand
AGTACCAGGTTTTAAGCCTGGAAAAGCTCTCAAGGATGCAATAAACTTAAACTAGCGCGCCTCCCAAGGGTCATTCTTGGGGTGCTTAGCTCAGTTGGTAGAGCGTCGCCTTTACACGGCGAATGTCGGGAGTTCGAGCCTCTCAGCACCCACCAATAAACAACTGGAGTGGTAGTTCAGTTGGTTAGAATACCGGCCTGTCACGCCGGTGGTCGCGGGTTCGAGTCCCGTCCACTCCGCCAATAGTTTGCGGGCGTTCCCGTTGAAGGGGGCGCCCGTTTTTGGTTTTAGTTATGTTGTGTTTTAACAATGAACATATTCAAAGTCAGAGGCAAAAAAAGGTTTTTGTTTTTAGAAATAAAAGAATTAATCCGTCGCAATGTATAGGTAATACTGAATTATGTTAATGCAAAAAATTCGAAACTGGACTACAGGTTGGATTGCAGCTGCCATTATGGGATTAATAATAATTACCTTCGCCGTATGGGGGATTAATTTTGCCGATCAAGGGTCAGAACCAATTGTTGCATCGGTGAATGGCAAAGATATTAAGTTGCGGCAGTTTCAACAGGCCTACAATAATTTTCGCGATCAAATGCAAAAATACACTGGGAAATCTCTTGCTCCTGGTGAAGAAGAATTATTGAAGAAACAGACTTTAGATAAATTGATCCAGAATGAGATTATTAATCAGGCCACGGTCGATAATGGTTTGCAGATTAGTGACGCAGTGATCAGAAAAGCAATTACGAATATTGATGTATTTAATGGAGAAAATGGATTCGATCGTGGTGCCTATGAGATAGGTGTCATGCAGATGGGTATGACAACTGCTGTTTTCGAACATCAATTACGCCAGGAGTTGATGGCAAACCAATTGCAGTATGCAGTGACAAACAGTGCGTTTGTATCGGAAAAAGAAGCTGTCTGGTTAACCCGAATCAACAAACAAACGAGGGATTTGACCTATACAATTTTACCGGCAGATGAATTGAAAGATTCAATCGAGATAAGTGATATAGCAATTGAGCAATATTACAACAAGACCAGCCAGGGATTATCAGATCCAGAACAGGTAAGGATTGCATATCTGGAACTGTCGGTAGAGAAATTAGCTCAGGATGTAGAAATTGATGAGGAGGCGTTACGTACTTATTATGACGATAATAAAGACAAGTATGACGTAAAAGAGCAACGCAAAGTGCATATTATTGACTTCAAACTCGCACCAAATGCTGAAGATAAGGATGTTGAGATTGCAAGCAGCAAAGCGGAAAAAATGAGAAAATTAATTGCATCAGGTATTTCATTTACAGAAATTGCTGAGAACCATGATGATGGTGTAGCACCGGAAATGTTGGTAAGTGAGCACGGTTTTCTGGTCAGGGGTGTTCTGCCGAAGGAAATTGATGAAGTCGTATTCTCCGTAAATGAAGGCGAACTCAGTGAAGTTATGAGGACAGACAGAGGGCTGCATGTTTTCAGAGTTGAAGGTATCAAAGGTGGCATCAACAATACCTATGAGAATGCCAAAGAAGATGTAGAAAAGGATTATAAAAGGTCAGAAGCAGAGCATAAATATTTTGATCTGGCTGACACATTAGTCACATTGGCTTATGAACATGCCGATACCCTGGAAGTCGCTGCCGAGGAGGTTGGCATTGAAATTCAGGAAAGTGATAGTTTCAGTCGTAACAGTGCCACCGGCATATTAGCTGAGCCAAAAGTACTTGCTGCGAGTTTTGATAAAGAGGCAATCAAATCAGGTGAAAATAGTGAAGCGATTGAGTTAAATAATAATCGTCTGCTTGTTTTACAGGTATTGGAACATTTTCCCGCAGAGAAAAAACCACTAGAAGCTGTGAGGGAACAAGTTGCACAAATACTTAAGACTGAACAAGCGAGTAAAATGCAACGTGAAAAAGGTCAAGAAATACTTCAGCAGCTGCAGCAAGGCTCGAACCTTTCACAGGTAGCAGAGGCGCTCGAGTTTGAATGGTTGCAGGCTGAAGGTGTAACTCGTGACGATGTTTCAGTCAACAGAAGAATATTACGTACGGCATTCAAACTGGGGAAACCTGAAAGAGATGGTCTCACATTTGGCGGGGTCGAAATTGGAAAAGAAGATTACGCCGTTGTCGCTGTTTCGAGAATCGAATATCCAATTACATTAAATGATGAAGATATTGATAAAACAAAATCAATGTTACTTCAATCAAAGGCCGATGAAGAATGGTCATCAGTGGTCGATGAATTAAAAGAAAAGGC
>CAYRXP010000066.1:0-6719 GCA_964428145.1 uncultured Enterobacteriaceae bacterium | reverse complement strand
CCCCAGACATTGACCATGGTCCGGAAACGATCGAGAAACCAGTCAACTGCCAGTAATAATCCTATTCCTTCCAGTGGAAGATTGACGGCAGTCAGGACTATCACCATCGTCACAAGGCCTGCCTGAGGGATGCCTGCAGCGCCAATGGCAGCCAGTGTTGCCGTGAGAAATATAATAATCTGCTCGGTCGCCCCCATGTGTATGCCATAGGCCTGCGCAATAAACATGACAGCCACAGCTTCATACAATGCGGTGCCGTCCATGTTCACGGTCGCCCCCAGTGGCAGGACGAATTTCACGGCACGTTTATCGACCCCGGCTTCCAGGGCGCACTCCATGGTGAGTGGCAAGGTAGCTGTAGAGCTGGCTGTGCCAAATGCCGTGACTAGCGCACGCATCATGCTTTTTAAATAAGCCATTCCCTGATGACTGAATAGATGAAGAATAGTAATTAGCAGCAGGAAGTGAATCAATAGACCGAGTAATACCGCGACACAATACCAACCGACTGCACTGATTTCGTTCCAGAAGGCCGCTCCACCACCCGCAGCACCCAGTCGGGCAGCTATCAGGGCGAAGATACCGACAGGTGCCAGATACATAAGCCAGATGACCAGTTTCATCATGACTTCGTTCAGACCATCAAAGAAGCGAATCACGACCTTGCCTTTTTCACCCACGGTGGTGAGTGCTGCTGCAAAGAGTAGAGAAAAGATAATGATGGGAAGCAGGTCGAATTCAACTGCGGATGCGATGAGGTTGGGAGTGATAAGAGAGAGAATGATGTTTGTGAAACTGGCTGTTTCAAGTGTTATGACTTTTTCAGGGACAGCATAACTAAGCTCAGTAATGCCACTGCCGGGTTGTATAAGATTAACAACGACAAGACCAATTAAAACCGCCAGCGCTGTGGTCGAAGCATAATAAAGGACTGTCAGGCCACCCACTCGACCTAATTTACGTACATCGCCCATTGAGGCTACGCCAGAAATCACCGCAGCGACAATCAAGGGAACAATGGTCATCTTCAGGGCATTTAGAAACAGGGTGCCTAGCCATTCAACGGACAGCATGGTTTCGCCAAAATACCAGCCCGAAAGTATGCCTGCCATGGCTCCGAGCAGGATTGCCCAGAGCAGGGTATTATGGCCTTGAAGAGACATTATCTGTAATTGCTAGCTCATACCGATAGAGTTGTACCCGCAATCGACATAGGTAATTTCGCCAGTGATTGCAGAGGCCAGATCGGAACATAGAAATGCAGCTGCATTACCGACTTCATCAATGGTGACATTCCTGCGTAAAGGCGAAGCTTTTTCTACATGATGTAGAAAATCCTTCAAACCACTAATCCCTGATGCAGCCAATGTCCTAATCGGGCCTGCTGATATACCATTGACACGTATATTCTCGGGGCCAAGGCTGGCGGCCATATAGCGAATATTTGCTTCCAGACTGGCCTTTGCAACCCCCATGACATTGTAGTTAGGCATTGAGCGTACAGCACCAATATAAGTCAGGGTTAACATGGCACCATTTCTTCCTTCCATCATAGGTTTAGCAGCCTTTCCAAGTGCAGCAAAACTGTATGAGCTGATATCATGAGCCATCAGGAAGCCTTCGCGGGTGACACTGTTTAAATAGCTGCCTTCAAGTTGTTCTCTTGGTGCGAATGCCGCCGAGTGTATCAGGATATCAAGGCCATCCCAGCGTTTTCCGAGCTCGCGATAGACACTATCTATTTCGTCATCACTGCCAACGTCACAGGGCATTGTGAGTTCTGAACCCAGTTCCGCCGCAAATTTTTCAACCCGGCCTTTCAGTCTGTCATTTTGATAGGTGAATGCCAATTCTGCACCTTCGCGATGCATAGCCTTTGCAATTCCCCATGCGATTGAACGGTTGCTGGCAACACCAACAATTAAAGCGCGCTTACCTTTTAAAAAACTCATAGTTGAAATCCCATGGTTGAAACTCTTTTAGTATAATTAACGGAACCTGATTCTTCGCAGGCCATCAAAGTTTACAGAAATTTGGGGTAGCCTGTAAAACATAACCTTAATAATACTATATTGAATCCATTATAGTATGATCATGTTTATTCAAGACAAGGATTCAAACTCAGGACATGACTTTTTAAACATGCAAGATAGAAATACAGTCATATTTTACATTTCAAGTTGAAAATAGACTAAATGCATACTGTTAATCGAATATCATTGCTGCTTGTGTACAGTTTAATATCAGCCTGTTCAGATTCATCATTGAACAATCCGTATCCAGCTGCAGAAAGTGGCAGGAACATTTATTACGACACATTTTCAGAAAGGCCTAAGCACCTTGATCCTGCGCGGTCATATAGCTCGAATGAATATGTATTCCTTGGACAAATCTATGAACCACCCCTGCAGTATCACTTTCTAAAACGGCCATACCAATTGATACCTTTGACGGCAACTGAAATGCCCGTTCCTATTTATCAGGATAACAAAGGAAATGTTATCGATGAAGATACACCATCGGACAAAATATCGAAGGTAATTTACAGAATAACGATTAAATCGGGTGTGCTGTATCAACCGCATCCAGCACTAGCCACCGGAAAAACGGATGAGTATATTTATCACTCTCTTGAAGAAAATGATCTAGAAGGCATCCATGTTCTGGCTGATTTCAAGGAGACGGGGACAAGAGCATTAACAGCCGCAGATTATGTTTATCAAATCAAACGCATGGTACATCCAAAGATAAACTCACCCATTGCGGGCTTGATGAGTCAGTACATTCTAGGCTTATCTGAACTCAGTAAGAGGCTTGCTGAGGAATATAAAAACACGCAAACAAATGAAGCGTTATTTATTGACTTACGTAAATTTGATTTCGATGGTGCGCGGGTTATTGATGACACAACTTTTGAAATTGTTTTAAAAGAAAAATATCCCCAATTTCTTTATTGGCTTTCAATGTCATTTTTTGCCCCCATGCCCTGGGAGGCGGATTTGTTTTATACACAGGCAGGGATGTCAGACAGAAATATTACACTGGACTGGTATCCCATTGGCACCGGTCCATTTATGTTAAGTGAAAACAATCCAAATCTGCGCATGATACTGGAAAAAAATCCAAACTTTCGTGGCGAAACTTTTCCAGAGACAGGCGAAGAAAATGATGCAGCACTCGGTTTATTGGTAGATGCTGGCAAAGCCATGCCCTTTGTTGATAGAGCAGTTTTCAGCCTAGAAAAGGAAGCTATCCCTTCATGGAATAAATTTTTACAGGGTTATTATGATACATCCGGTATTGTCTCAGACAGTTTTGATCAAGCCGTACAATTTAATGCGCAAGGTGAAGCAGCTTTAACAGAAGAGATGAAAGAGAAAGGGATTAAGTTACTAACAGCAGTAACAACTTCGACTCACTATACCGGATTTAATATGCGTGATGAAATTGTTGGCGGCAAAAGCGAACGCGCTATGAAATTAAGGCAAGCCATTGCTATTGCCGTAGATTTTGAGGAATTTATCAGCATTTTTGTTAATGGCAGGGGAGTTCCGGCACAGGGACCGATACCACCGGGTATCTTTGGCAATAAATCAGGTGAAACAGGTATCAATCCCTATGTCTATGATTGGGTCAATGGCAAGGCAAAACGTAAATCTATTGATGATGCAAAGACATTAATGGTCGAAGCCGGATATCCTGAAGGACGAGATATAAAAACAGGCAAGGCTCTGGTACTTTATCTGGATTCAAATTTGTCGGGGCCAGGTAGTAAGGCGAATTTTGACTGGTTACGTAAGCAATTCAATAAGCTTGGCATTACTCTGGTGATCAGGGCCACGGATTACAATCGCTTTCAGGGGAAAATGCTGAAAGGGACAGCACAGATATATCAATGGGGATGGAATGCAGATTATCCGGATCCGGAAAATTTTATGTTCTTGCTTTATGGACCCAATGCAAAATTTGGAATCAATGGCGAGAATGCATCCAATTACAAGAACGAGGAGTTTGATCAACTGTTTGATCAAATGAAAAATATCAGTAATGGGGAAGCGCGGCAATTAATTATTGATCGAATGGTTGATATCGCACGAAGAGATTCGCCCTGGTTGTGGGGATATCACCCAGTCGCATTTTCATTACATCACGATTGGTATAAAAATGCCAAACCAAATTTGATGGCGAATAACAGATTAAAATATAAACGTATTGACCCAGTTACACGCAAAGCGCAACGTGAGCAATGGAATTCCCCTGTTTGGTGGCCTGTTGTTTTAACCTTGATTGTCCTGTGTTTGAGTGTCATCCCAGCAATTCGCCATCATAAACGCAGAGAAAGGTCTGCAGCATTATGACGGCCTATATTATTCGTCGATTTTTCTATGCCATTCCCATTTTAATTGGTGTGAATGTCATTACCTTTCTTCTGTTTTTTGTTGTCAATACACCAGACGATATGGCACGTATGCATTTGGGCCAAAAGCGCGTGACTCAACAGGCAATAGAAAAGTGGAAACACGAACGTGGCTACGATAAACCTGTGCTCTGGAATTCAGAAGCAGACGGGAAAAATAAAATCACCGAGACGATTTTTTATCAGAACTCAGTGCGTTTGTTTTTATTTGATTTTGGTCGTTCCGATAATGGTCGGGATATTAATTATGATATCAGTCAAAGAATGTGGCCCAGCCTATCAATTTCACTTCCAGGTCTTTTCCTTGGGCTTTTTGCCTATATTACCTTTGGTCTTACGCTTTCTTTTTTTCGTGCAAGCTATCTCGATATATGGGGTGTGGTGATCTGTGTGATGATGATGTCCATATCAGGTTTGTTTTATATCATTGGCGGACAAGTTGTTATTAGTAAAGTATTGCACCTTGTGCCTATCTCTGGATATGACACAGGCTTGGATTCGATTAAATTTATCGTGTTACCTGTATTGGTTGGTCTGGTCGGTGGTATCGGTTCCAGCACGCGTTGGTATCGCACAATTTTTCTTGAAGAAATGGGCAAGGACTATGTTCGTACAGCAAGGGCTAAAGGTTTATCAGAGCAGGTGGTACTGTATCGCCATGTTTTAAGGAATGGTATGATTCCCATCCTTACTGGCATCGTCGTTATATTGCCACTGTTGTTTATGGGCTCACTTATCACTGAATCATTTTTTTCTATTCCCGGTCTGGGTAGTTATACCATCGATGCCATCAGTAGCCAGGATTTTGCTATCGTCCGTTCCATGGTTTTTTTAGGGTCAGTGCTCTATATCATTGGGTTATTGCTGACGGATATTTCATACACCCTAGTTGATCCACGCGTCAGGTTGCAATAAATGATGCCAGTATTATTCATTACAGATGGTCTTATTTTTTTATTGCTTGCGATGATTTTCAGCTTTGTATGGTATGCGCGTGGACAGGAACATCTCAGGGCACCATGGCGGTTAGTTGCCCGTAATTCTATGGCAATGGCATCAGCGATAATATTATTTTTTTATATACTGATCGGTGTCATGGATTCTATTCATTTTCATCCAGAGTTGGAGAATGTGAATAATGGAAAGACACAATATTCAACAGAAATATTAAGTTTGCTCGATGTTGCCATCACACACTTGCGAGCGCAGGATGAAAAAACTTATTCTGCCCCGTTCGCATCACATGCCTATTCGAAAGAAACCATTGAATTGTCGGATGGAGCCACAAGACGTGAATTTCCCCGCCTGGATTTCGGAGGTGCACATTTATCTGATCCAGAGCAGGAGAAAACAGGCGATATCCTGTTGAAATCTGTTGTAGGTGTTATATGTGGTTTGATAGTTTGGTGTCTTATTTCGAGCATCATTGTTTTCAGCATGAAGATCCGTTACAGACTTTCATTAACGAATGTCTTTTACAACATGCTTATGAAGGATAATGATGTCCCATGGAAAGTCATTCATGTCACGATAGGGTCTGTGATCGTTTCATTAACGGTATTACTGTACCTGTCAAATTATTATCACATTCTTGGAACGGATAAAGTTGGGCAGGACGTCTTCTATCAGTCACTTAAAAGTGTCAGGACCGGGCTAGTCATTGGTACATTAACCACGCTGGTGATGTTACCTTTTGCCATATTAATGGGATTAATGGCCGGCTATTTTCGTGGTTGGACAGATGATGTGATTCAATATCTCTATACCACGCTCAGTTCAATTCCAGGTGTTTTATTGATTGCAGCGGCGATTCTGATGTTACAGGTTTATATGGCAAACCATGCAGATGATTTCGTCAGTCTGGAACATCGTGCAGATATGCGCCTTCTATTTCTCTGTATCATTTTGGGAATTACAAGCTGGACAGGGCTTTGTCGATTGTTAAGAGGGGAGACGATGAAGTTGAGAGAGATGGATTATGTACAGGCTGCACAGGCCTTCGGTGTAGGTCATTTCAGGATCATAATGCGACATTTATTACCTAACGTGATGCATATTGTGATGATTTCAATTGTGCTGGATTTCAGTGGGCTGGTACTTGCTGAAGCCGTGTTGTCTTATATTAATATTGGTGTCGATCCAAGTATGCATAGCTGGGGCAATATGATTAACAGTGCACGTCTGGAAATGGCGCGTGACCCTGTTGTATGGTGGTCTCTGGCCTCTGCTTTTGTCTTTATGTTTATTCTGGTATTGGCCGCCAATCTGCTTTCTGATGCAGTACGTGATGCTTTTGATCCAA
>CAYRXP010000065.1:0-9112 GCA_964428145.1 uncultured Enterobacteriaceae bacterium | reverse complement strand
ACAAATTTATTCACCCAGGTCGCACTTACTACAGCGCGACTACATGCAGAAGCAGATCACCATGATGGTGAGATTGGTGCGAAGGCACTGGTTCGAATAGAAAGAATGATCCACGAAGCAATTGCAACACTACCGCCTGTTACCGAAGCGGCACCGAGGCTTGCTGCCAGTGAATTAATCGGTACGGTTCCTTTATTAAATGGTTTACCCACAGAAGTGCTGGATCAACTGTCGGAATGTGCAAAGTCGGTTACATTTTTAGCTGGCGATATTGTTATCGGAGAGGGTGAACGAGGTGATGCACTTTATATCATTACGCATGGGGTTGCGTCTGTATATAAGGGCGATAAGAAGGTTGCTGAATTAAGTGATGGTGATTTCTTCGGGGAGATGGCTTTATTGGGCAATCAAGTGCGGACGGCAACGGTCAAAGCGAAACACCCGTCGACACTGCTGCGATTGAGAAGACGGGATGTCATGCAACTTGCCAGAGAGGGAACTGAATTAAAACGTAGACTGACTGCTATTAAGGAAGAAAGGCAGACGCAAACTGAATTGATTGGGATAGTCCCCCTGTTGCGCGGGCTCTCAAGTGAGGTGTTAGAACTGATTGTTGAGCAAACGATGTCAGTCGGGTTCAAACCCGGAGATGCTGTCATGACAGAAGGTGAGCGTGGAGATTCCATGTTTATCATTATTCATGGCGCTGTTTCGGTATACAAGGCTGGCGAACTTATTGCAGATCTTAAGGAAGGAGATTTTTTTGGTGAAATGGCCTTGCTGGGTGATCAGGTACGCACTGCAACAGTAAAGATCAAGGAGCAGACAGCGTTATTGAAATTAAGCAGGGCAGATATCCTGCAGCTTGCTGAGAATAATCCGGAATTAAAAGCAAGATTGGAGGAGGCTAAAGCATCGAGAGAGATCGTCATCTAGAGCGAGTTTTTGTATAAAGGTTCGTTTAAAAGACTGATTCAGGGAACTTCTTCAATATTAAAAAAGTGATTAACAATAAAAAAAATGCAGCAGCAACCACTAGCCAGTTTC
Organism: uncultured Enterobacteriaceae bacterium; assembly: GCA_964428145.1. Taxonomy (GTDB): domain Bacteria; phylum Pseudomonadota; class Gammaproteobacteria; order Eutrophobiales; family Eutrophobiaceae; genus SMWN01. Next base: position 8,065 of record CAYRXP010000065.1, on the reverse strand, counting down.
CAAATCTTGCATAGGGTGTTAACCCTTCAAAGGTTTTCACTTTATCACTTGTAACGTGAGGAATGAATTGCGGTGAACTTGCTGTGATAACTCCCTTTTCGTTGATGATGGCGCTGACACCGGTGTTGGTTGAGCGCAGCATATAACGACCCGTCTCCAGTGCTCTCATTCTTGCCATTTGTAAATGTTGGTGTGGTGCAATGGAATCACCGAACCAGGCATCATTACTGATATTCACCAGAAGTGTTGCATCTGGTAACGCCGATATGATTTCCTCACCAAATACATCTTCATAACAAATTGACACACCGATGATTTCATTTGCAGCACGAACAACAGGTTTTCGCTTCGGACCGGCACTAAAATCAGACATTGGAATCTTCATAAGATTGAGTATTGGCCTCAACCATTTATCAAAAGGCAAATATTCTCCGAATGGCACCAGATGCTGTTTGTAATATTTATCATTGTTGCTGCCGATGACGGTAATCCCATTATAGAATTTATTTGAATCAAGATCTTTAAACGGAATTCCAATCAGATAATCATGGTTCTGGCTCCTTGCCTTGTCCGCCATATGCTGGATAAATTCTTTGGCCTGATGATGTAAAATAGGAATGGCTGTTTCAGGCCAGATTATCAATTGGCTATCTTTATATTGTTCAGAAAGCGACAGATAGAGATCTAGCGTTCTTTGTCTTTGATCCGGTTTCCACTTTATTTCTTGAGGGATTGCACCCTGTATCAGGGCGACTGAAATCTCATTACCCTTGTTTGTTGTCCAGTTAATTCCATTCAAAAAATTTAAGGCAATCCATGTAATAAAAAACGTGCAGATGATAACTATCCTAGTCTTATGTGTGACCTGAAACAGTGCCACGAGTGTTGCTGAGATGAGTGCTGTGAGCCAGCTTATTCCATAGACTCCAAGCATGGGAGCCAGAGAGGATAGTGGTGTGTCAATTTGACTATAACCAACATTCAGCCATGGAAATCCGGTGAAAATACTGGAGCGAAACCACTCTGCTAAAATCCATAGTGCCGGCATGGCAATGAGAAAAGGAACAATGCCTTTGTTTCCAAAATAACGTTGATACACATAAGTAATCAAAGCAGGGTATAGCGAAAGGAATGCGACTAATACAAAAGTAATAATTAGCGCGCCAACCAGATTAACACCACCAAATAAATTTATACTGATGTGTAGCCAGTTCACACCTATGCCAAACATACCAAAGCCAAAGGCGTATCCAAACAGTCCTGCGCCTCTGGGGGTGCTATTCAGCACGGTATAAAAAAGATACGCTAGTGACAGGATAGCGATAACAGAATAATGATAGGGTGCAAAGGCCAGAGGTAAAAGTGCACCTGACAGGAAGCAGGTGGCGATTTTCAGGAGAAATTGTTTTTGAGTAGTAGTATGCAAATGTTTGCTTAGTTATAAATGTTGAAAATAATTATTCAGACAATTCTGAATCATTGTCTGATAAATATTGTTCAATCTGGTTCATGCGCATCAAATGAATTCTTCTTTTATCCGAACGCAGTACCTTAACATTAAAGCCCTCAAACTCAATGCTTTCACCACGCTTCGGCACATGACCGAATGCCTTCAGAGCTAACCCACCTACGGTATCGAATTCTTCATCACTGAGTTGTGTGTTAAAAAAATCATTAAATTCCTCGATCGGTGTTAAGGCTTTGACAGTATAGCGATTACGTCCGTGTGGTTTGATCTGATCTTCATCATCGATGTCATGTTCGTCTACAATTTCACCCACGATCTCCTCGATTACATCTTCCATCGTGACGAGACCAGCAACACCAGAATATTCATCAATAACAATTGCCATGTGATTGCGATTTGATCTGAATTCTCTTAACAGAACATTAAGACGTTTACTCTCGGGGACATAAATCGCTCTGCGCATCATGTCTTTAATATTAAATTCACTGTTCTCCTGATCTGAAAAATAATTTAATAAATCTTTGGCCATAAGAATACCTGTAATTTCATCGGTGTCGCCACCTACCACGGGGAATCTTGAATGGCCTGATTCTACAACTGTCGCCAGAATATCTTCAGGATCCGCATCATTTTTGACCACGATCATTTGAACACGTGGAACCATAATGTCTCGAACCTGCATTTCAGATACTTGTAGTGCTCCCTCAATCATCGTCAATGCATCATAATCCAGCAGGTTTCTGGTTTCTGATTCACGCAATAGCTCAATCAAGTCATGCCTGTCTGCAGGCTTGCTTGAAAATAAAGCAGTAATTTTCTGCAAGAATCTTAACCGCCGAGTGTCAAATTGATTTTTACTCATGGGTTATTCATGCTTGAGTTGTTTGCAGCTGAGTGCTGAGATACGGATTTTTGTAATTCAATTTTTTAAGAATATTAATTTCAAGGCTTTCCATACGATCAGCATCTTCAGGATCGATATGATCAAAACCAGTTAGATGCAAAACACCGTGTATCACCATATGTGCCCAATGTGAATGATTGTTCTTGTTTTGTTCTTTTGCTTCTCGTGCTACCACAGGGGCACAAATGACGATGTCGCCAAGCAAATCCGGTGCAATTTCTGAAACCCCTTCATTGCTAAAAGATAGCACATTCGTGGGGCCTTTGGATTTTCTCCATTGTTCGTTAAGTTGAGTCCCTTCCGCCTCATCGACGATGCGTATGGTTAATTCAGCATTGTCTTTCAGGCTTTTTAATGCCGTTTCCACCCAATATCTAAATTGTTTCTCGTCAGGTAAATCAGGAAAATCAGTCGCGTATTGCACGTCTACTTCAATGGTCATTGGCGTTTTGATTATCCTGCTCATGTCTTTCATAAGCGTTCAATATTTTAGCGACAAGCGGATGTCGAACGATATCTCTCGACTTGAAGAAGGTAAAACTGATGTCGTCTTCCTCTTTGAGGATATCAATAACATGACGCAGGCCTGAATCCTTACCACGGGGCAGATCAATTTGGGTAATATCACCGGTGATAACAGCAGTTGATGCAAAACCAATACGTGTAAGAAACATTTTCATCTGTTCAACCGTTGTATTCTGGGCTTCATCCAGAATAATAAAAGCCTCATTGAGTGTCCGTCCACGCATAAAGGCAAGAGGCGCAACCTCAATGACATTACGTTCAATATATTTGGCTACTCGCTCGAAGCCGACCATTTCATATAGGGCATCGTAGAGCGGTCGTAGATATGGGTCGATCTTTTGAGCGAGGTCTCCAGGCAAAAAACCGAGATTTTCACCGGCCTCAACAGCAGGACGTACCAGTACAATACGACGTACATGATCCTGTTCCAGGGCGGCAACAGCGCAGGCAACTGCAAGATAGGTTTTACCGGTACCCGCCGGACCAATTCCAAAACTTACATCATGGTTGGTGATGTTTCTTAAATAGTGACGTTGGTTTGGACTTCTTCCTCTGATGACACCACGTCTTGTTTTAATTTCTGATTCAGCATCTTCCTCTTCCTCAACTTCCTGATCGACGCTAGCATCTTGTAAATGAAGATGTACTTTCTCAGGTGACAGCATCTCTGTTGCTGTCATCTCGTAGAGTGATTGCAAGATATGTTCTGTAATATCAACAGACTTGTTTGCACCGATAATGCGAAAAGCATTCCCCCGGTTATTAATCTCTACTCCCATCCTTCTTTCAATATGCCGCAGATTTTTGTCCAATGGGCCACAAAGATTTGCCAGGCGGTTGTTGTCTGCCGGTTCCAAATGAAGATCTGCTGATCTGGTATGTAGGGTATCAGGTGAAGCGTTCAAGTATTTAAAAAGCTGATTGTTGTAGAGGTTGTTTCGACATATGGTCAGGTGCTTGTTGCAATTCGCCCCGTAAGGAATTTGGTAGTGCTTTTGTAATCAGTACATCAGCAAATTCACCGATGAGTGATTTTGGGCCAACAAAATTCACTGTACGATTATTTTCAGTTTTCCCACGTAGTTCGTTGACATTCTTTTTGGAATAACCTTCGATTAATATTTGTTTTGTTTTGCCGATCATGCCATGACTAATTTCCATAGCCATCGTATTGATCCTGGCTTGCAGAATACTCAAACGTTCTTTTTTTGTTTCCATTGGAACGTCATCATTGAAAGAAGATGCCGGGGTTCCTGGACGCTTGCTGTAAATAAAGCTGAATGAATGATCGAATTCAATTTCAGCGATTAAGTTCATTGTTGCCTTGAAATCATCATCTGTTTCGCCAGGGAAGCCAATAATAAAATCTGAAGATAAACTGATATCAGGTCTGATCTTACGCAATTTCCGTATTTTGGATTTATATTCCAGCGTTGTGTGTCCTCTTTTCATCAGACTAAGCACACGATCCGAGCCACTTTGAACGGGTAAATGAAGATGGTTTACCAACTCAGGTACCTTTGCGTAGGCCTCAATTAATCTATCCGAGAATTCAACAGGATGAGATGTCGTATAGCGAATACGCTCTATGCCTTCTATTGCTGCAACATATTCGATCAGCAGTGCAAGATCTGCAGTTTCACTATGATGCATTTCGCCGCTGTAGGCATTCACATTCTGGCCTAACAAATTAATTTCCCGGACACCTTGCTCTGCAAGTTCAACTATCTCATTAATAATACTATCGAATGTTCGGCTAACTTCTTCACCACGTGTATAAGGTACAACACAGAACGTACAATATTTACTGCATCCTTCCATAATGGAAACAAATGCAGTCGGACCTTCTGCACGCGCCGCAGGTAAACGATCAAATTTTTCTATCTCGGGGAAGGAGATATCTATGACCGGATTTTTATTTTTCATTACATCTTCAACCATCTCCGGAAGACGATGTAATGTTTGTGGACCAAATACTATGTCGACATAGGGGGCACGCTCAAAAATGTCAGCACCTTCCTGGCTTGCAACGCAGCCACCCACGCCGATGAGCAAATCTGGGTTATCATCTTTATATTGTCGCCAACGACCTAATTGAGAAAAGACTTTTTCCTGGGCTTTTTCACGAATCGAGCAGGTATTGAGCAGGATGATATCTGCTTCCTCGGGCTTGTTTGTCTTGATTACCCCATGGGATTCAGCAAGGACGTCCAGCATCTTGGCTGAATCATACTCGTTCATCTGACAACCCATTGTCTGGATAAATAATTTACGGCTCATATATCAGTTTCGTGAAAATTTTTCATGAATTCAAGGGGGGGAGCTAAATTACACTGTCTTGTACCGCATTTCCAGCATAATTATTACTTATTTAACAATAACTTGGAAGGTTTCAGGAGGGCATGTAAGCTATTGCTAACCATCATTTGTCCTCAGTTTGGGTTTTTTCGGCATTTACCAATGTCCGGAAGGTCAGATGTAAATGTTGTCTCTGAATGTCGGACGTTTGTTTATATTATAATTTGTCGAGGAAAAATCCGTGTCGAAGTGACGGAATAGAAGTTATATCATGATGACAGCATAAGCTGTTTTGCACCCAAAATATCCCAATACTGAAAAAAACTGAGCTCATTTATTTTGGAATATTTCACAAAAGCATTCATTGTCGCGGTCAAATCAATTTTGGCATTTGATCAAGAGCTTTATTTCGTCGTTTTCACTTCTCTAAAGATTTCATTTGCATCGGTAATTATTGCATCCATGTTTTGTGTTCCTTTGGGATTATTAATTTCATCCAGAAAGTTCAAAGGTAAAATACTTTTGCAAAGTATTTTAAATACATTGATGGCATTACCAACTGTAGTGGTTGGCTTATTGCTCTATGGTATCCTGGGCAGGAATGGACCGCTTGGTGGTTTCGTTTTGTTATATACACCGACAGCTATGATTATTGGTCAATGTATTCTGATAGCACCTGTGGTATTAAATCTGGTTGTGGTCGCCGCAAGTAGTGCAGATCCAAGGATTAAACTTGCCAGTATGGCGCTGGGTGCTGATCGTTATCAGCGTGACATTATCTTTGTGGGAGAAATCAGATTTGCCTTGATGGCTGCGATTGTTATGGCCTTCGGCAGAGCCATTGGTGAGGTTGGTATTGCTATGATGGTTGGTGGAAATATTGAGGGTTATACACGAACCATGACAACAGCCATTGCGCTTGAAACTAGCAAGGGTGATTTTGAATTTGCCATGGCACTGGGGATTCTGTTGTTGCTTATCGCATTTACAGTCAATTTTTTTCTGCAAAGACTACAGCAGTTTTCAAAATGAATTCAGCATACGATTTAGTTGATGTGAAGTATGGATATGATGGTCTGGCGGCACTGAACATTGATCAATGCCAGATACATGCAAATAAAACAACTGCAATTTTAGGACCGAATGGTGCAGGGAAAAGCACCTTGCTGAATATTCTGGCCTTTGTTTTTAGAGCCTCCTCCGGTGAAGTCAGGTTTTTTAACAAGCGTTGCGAGCATGAATCACATTTGGCCTTACGAAGACGGATAGCTTATGTCCAACAAAACCCTTATTTATTCAATGATACAGTGATAAAGAATGTAGAACTTGGATTGAAATTAAGAGGTGTTAATAAAAAAGACAGACATCAAAGCACCATGATGATGCTTGAAAGGTTAGGACTTGGAGACTTGGCGCCTCGCAGGGCACATGAGTTATCAGGCGGGGAAACACAAAAAGTCGCGATTGCCAGAGCGATGGTGTTAGAAACAGAGGTTATTCTGCTTGATGAACCATTCACATATCTGGATAAGCGGTTTGCGAAGGATCTTGAGCAATTAATCCTCGATAATCGTCGAACTGGCGACCAAACAGTCATTTTCAGTACGCACGATCAATTACGTGCCCAAGTATTGGCGGATGATATATTCAGCATGCTTGCGGGTCGTTATGTGCCATCTTCAATTGTAAATTTATATTCGGGCAAGCTGCTCCCTGACAAAAATATATTTGAAACAGCAGAACTGAAAATAAGTGTTCCTGAGAATTTAACATCAGGTGAACACATTGCGATTGAATCAACGCAGATCGTGTTGTCTAAAGACCAGCTTTTATCGAGTATGCGTAATAGTTTTCAAGGTAAAATCAGATCATTACATGAGGACAATGGGCAGATACAGGTGACCATTGAGGCAGGAGAGATATTTCAAATTATCATAACGAAAGCTGCGCTTGATGAAATGAATATCAATGTTGGTGAGATGGTTTGGCTGAGCTTTAAGTCTTCCGCAATCAGTGTATTCTGATATTTGAAACCAGACTCAGGCAGCATATGGAACAGGATATTCATCTTGTTGATGATAAGGTATGATACGAGAGTTTTAATAAATGGCTTACCAGAGAGGAGATTATGGTCGGAGATGATAAAACAGTAGCCAAGACGCTATGGTCAGAGACATTAATTGATATGCTAATCGCGTCATTGAGGGCAAATAAATCTGATGCACAAATTAAAGGATTACTTAAAGAATGTAAACAGAAAGGATTTAAAGCAAGCTATCTGACGGAGAAGGTCAGAAAAGAATTGAGTGACGCAGCAGCAGTCAGAATTAAAAGATTGATGTAATTCAATTCACAAAATACAATGACTCAGTTATACCTGAATAAGTAGTTGATCATGTTACTGAGTTATTTGAGTGCCTAGAAATGATTACGGGATAATATGGCACGAATCAACAGAACATAATAAATTAGCAACATCAGCAGATTTTATTATCAGAGCAAATGCGGCATCAACATAACCCTTGATAAAGTCACGCACAATATAATTAAAAATATTTATTTCAGAAGCTACGAAAAACCCAAAGCTTTATAGCATGAAGATCGAAGAAGTCGAGGCGTCGTGCATTATTTTAATGGGCTATAAATAACAATCTTCTCGGTTAAATTGGTATTCACTACACGTACGACATTGAATTAAGGCGACTAGTAGTACAGATGCGAAGCTTCCATTATCATAGATTTAATCAAGAGCATTGAGTATACAATGTAATGTTCGCTTTAGGTCGATAGCTACCTGTTATTACTTTCACCTGACCGTCCGCTTCACGCCCTGAGGTAGTCCGTCAAGTTTTTTTCATATCGTTTCATCC
>CAYRXP010000064.1:0-9241 GCA_964428145.1 uncultured Enterobacteriaceae bacterium | reverse complement strand
TTGCAATAATTCCTTTTTCAACCATTTGACCGTAATCCATTTTTCCATCCAGATAATCCCATATCTGCCGATAACCAACCATTCGCATGGCGGACAATGTCTCGCAAAATCGGTCATTCCCATAAAAAGTCCTGACTTCCTCGACGAATCCCTCATCAAGCATCTTCAGGAATCTAGTTTTGATTCTCTCATGCAGCACTATCCGATCTTCCGGATTAAGAATAATTTTAATTACCTTAAAGGGTAGTGGTCTTGATGTCTCATCTTTAAAGTGATCGGTCATATTACGACCACTAATTTCGTAGATTTCCAGGGCGCGCTGTATCCGTTGGGGATCATTCGGGTGAATCCTGTCAGCAGCCACAGGATCAATCCCGGCAAGCCGCTTGTGCATGGCCTCCCAACCTAACTCATTGGCTACTGACTCGATCTGCTGTCTTACTTTCTCATCCGCGTCCGGTAAATCTGAGATTCCAGACTCCAGTGAACGGAAATATAAACCAGACCCACCCACAAGTAGCGGCACCCGCTGATTTGCATGTATTTCATCGATCGCTTGCAAGGCTTCGCGTTGAAATCTGGCAGCCGAGTAAGTCTCATCTGGCTCACAGACATCAATCAGGCGATGCGGAACCTTTTTAAGGAGTACCTTGGACGGCTTGGCCGTACCGATATCCATCCCCCGGTAAACCATGGCAGAATCAACGCTGATGAGTTCTATGGGAAGTCGTCTGAATAGCTCTACTGCAATATCGGTCTTTCCTGTTGCGGTCGGTCCCATTAAAAAAATGGCAGGTAAAGTCATCTTAGCCTTTTCTCTTCAATAAATTACTCAGAATTTCACCATCGAGAATCTGCCATGCGCCATTCTTTAAATTTTTTGCAGTAGTCATGCTGGCCACTTTTAAATCAGTCAGTAGCTGTGTCACCAACCTGTCGTCTATATTTATCGATCCTGCATCATTCACATGCCCGGACATCATAGATAGGATCTGCGCGTTAGATTGGCCAGATTTTATTAGTTGGATCATGTCATTTATCAGTTTCGTTATGTCTGCATACTCAAATAGTAGAGGTATTTCACGTATTAATAAGCTAGTTGGCGCGACCCGCTCTATTTTCAAACCAAAACTTTTAAATACAGACACTTTACTCTCGACCAAATTAGCCTCTTCTATCGAAACGTTCATTGTGAGTGGCACAAGTAATGGCCTTCTACGAATTCCTTGTTTTGCGAAATCATTTTCCAGTTTCGATAAGACAACAATTTCCTGACACAAAAAAACATCGAGCAAGAATGTTTGATCCTCCATTTGTGTAATCAGATATCGCCCGTCCTCAATCAGTAAGAAATTATTCGAGGTCGATGACAATTTGTCCCAATACTGATTACTGACCTGACTTTTGGCCTGAAATCTAGACTTTAGAGCAGACGAGTATTGCGCACCTCGTTCCTGAATACCTTTCTCCTGACTCCCCTGCGTACTACTTGCAAACAACCCACTTATATATCGGCTATTGGAAATATCAGGGTGCGCACTTGACTCTGTCCCAGCGGTATTCCCCTCACATGCCTGCTTCAGGGCACTAAAAATAAAATCATGGACATCTCTTGACTGACGAAATCTCACCTCTTGTTTGGTAGGATGTACATTCACGTCAACATCACCTGCATCCATCTCCAGAAATAAAACATAGACTGCGTGTTTACCTGTATAAAGATGATCCTGAGTTGCCAGTCGTACCGCGTGATTCACTTGCTTGTCTCGAATCACTCTACCATTCAAATAAAAATACTGGCGATCCACCTGATTCCTGGCAATCCCCGGATGACCTAACCAGCCACACAATCGCAAACCATTACGTTCGTCACTGAGTTCGAACGCGTTCGAAAGAAATGATTTGCCAAATACCGCATTTACACGTTCAGTGATATCCTTCTGTTGCCCAGAACACTGCAAAATAGTTTTGTTATTATGTTTTAGATAGAACGAAACATCATATCGACTCAAAGCTACTCGTCGTACAATCTCACGGATATGAAAAAACTCAGTATTATCGGTTCGTAGAAATTTACGTCTTGCTGGCGTATTAAAAAACAAATCCCACACCTCAACATTCGTACCAACGCCCATGGCTATTGGAGCTCGCTCCGCCTGTGAATCTCCATGTTTTACATCGATTGACCAGCCATGTTCTTCATCGAAGATACGAGAAGACAGTTTTAATCTGGAGACAGAAGCAATACTGGATAACGCCTCACCACGAAACCCCAGGGTATTTATTCTTGCTAGTTCTGCCTGTGTATTGAGTTTGCTAGTCGCATGTTGTGCCAATGCCAGCGGCAGATCTTCAGGATGTATGCCACAACCATTGTCCTGTAGGCTAATCAGCAATCGCCCGCCTTTCTTGATATCAAGCTTAATCTCGGATGCCCCCGCATCCAGACTGTTCTCCAGCAATTCCTTAACCACTGACGCAGGACGTTCAATGACTTCACCTGCCGCAATTTGATTCGCAAGTGCTGTGGAGAGCTTATGTATTCTTTGGGTTAAATCTGTCACTGCCATGGTGTGCCATCATACGATAGCAATGAGCAATGAGGTAGAAACGGATACGATTTATTATTATAAGTATTTGTCAGGATAGGCCAATTGCAGAATCGCCAGTATTATCAGGATTTATTTTCCATTCTGACGATTGTATAAGCTCATTTAAATCACTCTCAGAAACAGGGCGTGACATATAGTAGCCCTGCGCTTTATCACAGCCTAATAGTTGCAACTCAGTCATTGTCTCTCTATTTTCGACACCTTCTGCGATGACACTTAATTTGAAATTATGTGCGAGTTCAACAATAGTCTGAACGATCATTTTGTCATCTTCACTGTCGTTCATACCCAAAATAAATGATTTGTCGATTTTAAGTTCGGCAACAGGTAAACATTTTAGGTAAGCGAGTGACGAATAACCGGTACCGAAATCATCAATAGAAAGATGAAGGCCCAACTCAGTGAGGTTTTTAAGAACCTCTAAAGAATGTTCGGGTTCAAGCATCACTGCACTTTCCGTAACCTCAAGTATGACTTTGTCCGGTTCGATAGACCACATATTTAAGGCGCTTTTTATCATTTGAATAATATTGGGATCGTATAATATTGCAGCAGATAAATTAACGGCAATTTGAAAACCAGACCATTTGGAACACCACAGTTTTGCCTGTTTAAAGGCTACGTTCAATGACCAGATAGTCAAATCCATAATTTTCCCTGTCGATTCAGAAATTGGTATAAAAACATCCGGGGGGACCATCCCCATCTTGGAATTAGTCCATCGCATTAAACATTCGGCACCACATATTTCATTTTTTTGTAAATCAATTTTTGGCTGGTATAGAAGCGATAATTCAAATTTATCAATAGCTTTATCAAGTTCTTTGCTAATTTCGACGTTAGAATATCCTTTGAAAATATTCTGTTCAGAAAAAAAACTATAGCCCTTTTCTTCGGTACTCGCTTTAGCAAGTGCCGTATCTGCGCAAATTAATAATTGTTCTTCACTACTAGCATCATCAGGGTATAAAGCTGCTCCTATTGAAACTTTGGCATAAACTTGTTCATTTTTTATAAGAAAAGGCGTTGATAAATCTCTCAGGATTTTATTTATAGCTAATAAAATATGATTTTTATTTAAAATGTCTTTTAATAATATTGCAAATTCATCATTGCCTATACGAATAATCATATCTGCTTTTGGGAAAACTTTCTGGATAAATAAAGAAAACTTGAACATAAAGTCATCTCCATTTTCATAGCCATACATTGTGTTAATATCGTGTAATGAAACTACTTTTAGAACAAGTAGTCCGCTTGATGCCTTATCCTTTTTACTAAAGAGTAATCTTTTTTCCAGCTGTTCCAGGATGCTGCTACGAGAACGGATTGCGAGTTGATTATTATTTTCAGTCATATGGTCTACGGGTTATATCTATTCAAGACTCTTTATAAGTAGAATCTTTCTGCATCAAGCCCATAGGCATTATTTTCAAGTATGTGGGCAATAGATATCGGGTTCCTATCATTATCTTCAAGTTCTGTAAGTAAATCCATAATAGGAAAGTAATCATTGGACTTCTTGTCCTTATTCAGCAATACCATTACTTTTGGTCTCAAACGTCTGACCTTATTCTGTTGAATAACAACACAAACTTCACCGGTTGATAACTCAACTAACGTGCCAGCTGGGTATGAGCCAAGGCATTGTATAAAATGTTCAACAAGTTCTTCTTTAAAGTCTTTGTTTCGGCGTAAATAAAGCTGGTTAACGACTTCACCATGTTTCATCCCTTTTGCGAACACTCGCTCGCTCGTCATAGCGTGATAACAATCAACCAGACCCGCAATACTCGCAAACAATGATATTTCTTCGCCTTTTTTCCCTTTAGGGTAACCATTGCCATCATAACGTTCATGGTGGTCTTGCGCTATTTTGATAGTGGAAGAGCTTACCCCTTCTGTTTTAGATAACAACTCTACACTATCGGTAACATGAGCTTTGATCATTTCATGCTCTTCGTCGTTTAATGCTTCTATTTTAGTTAATATATCGGATGGCAACTTCATTTTTCCTATATCAAAAAGTAATATCCCAATTGCGAGTTCTTCCACTTCATCTTTCGAAAGACCAAGTTCTTTACCAAGTGCTACAGCAAGAATAGAGCAACTAATCATGTGATGATAAGTATAATCATCTTTACCTTTTAATTTGGTTAGCAGTAAGTATGCATCTGGACTATTCGAAATACCTTCGACTACTGTAGTGAGCTGATCTTGTAGAAGATTAATCTGAAGCTCTCCGCCAGAGAGAATGTTATCCATCGCAATCGTGAATTCGTCAGCGAGTTTATTGTAATTATTTCTCGCAATGAGCAGTGTTTCTTTAATCTTCTCAACTTTAGATAATTTCTTTTGCGGGGATACTTCCAAATATTGATCAGCACCTTTCCCCCGTTCTATATCAATGAAGACATGCTCACATTGCTTATCGAGTTGTTTAATATCCTCTTGATTTTTTATAAAAAACCCTTGAAATAGAAAATCAGTATCACCCCAAGGGCGATCAAGGCGTGAGACATACATACCTAGTTTCAAGAAATCTGTACTAACACATTTTTCTAACATAATGATTTTGAATAGAACACGGAATTAGCTTAGTTGACATTTTTTTATCACCTGTTCCTTAGGCTGATCTTATGCCCTAAATCTAATGGATCAAACGTTATAAAGCAATTTTTTATGTCCGCCACAACTTTAGCCAGTATCGCAACGGCAGTTTTTGAGAATTATTTAGTATGGCGAATCAGCTGATCAGCTAAACTTATATTGCGGGAATGTTCAGAACTTGACCAACTCGGATCTTATCGCTTTTTAATCGGTTGGAATCACGTAATGTATTCATACTGACTTTATAGCGCTGGGCAATTCCTGAAAGTGTATCCCCACGCGTAATAACATATTTTCGATTTGTAATACTCGCAAGTAATGTTCCCTCAGGGGCATGGTCCCTGAAATAACCTTTCAGACCACTCAACATTGCTTTAGCGAGTTTGGTTTGATACGTCTTACCTTTTAATTTTCTCTCTTCCTCAGGATTGGATATATAGGCCATTTCAACCAGTATTGACGGGATATCAGGTGATTTCAGAACAGCAAACCCTGCTGACTGAACATGCTTTTTATGTGTTTTACCCAGTTTCTTCAGGCCACCCAGCACTCTGTCAGCAACGCCAATACTGGCTTCAAGACTGGCTGTTTGGGAAAGATCGAGCAATACGGATGCCAGAACATCGTCTTTATCATCAAGACTGACACCACCAATAAGATCAGCAGCATTTTCCCGCTCGGCTAACCACTTGGCTGCTTCACTACTTGCCCCTCTGTTGGAGAGGATAAAAACAGATGAGCCTCTCACCCTCGGATCCTTAAAGGCATCAGCGTGAATAGAGACAAATAGATCCGCCTTGTGCCTCCTCGCTTTCCCAATTCTCTTGCGTAGACTGAGAAAATAGTCACCTTCCCTGATGAGTACGGCCTTCATGCCATACTCCTGATTGATTAAATTGGCCAAAATCCTGCCGATCTCCAGCGTAACATCCTTTTCGCGCACTCCATGCGGCCCCGTCGCGCCAGGGTCATCACCCCCATGACCTGCATCGATCGCGATAACAATATCCTTTGATCTTTTATTGTCCGCCTGTGTAATTACCTGAAGGGCACCTTTTTGATTATTTTCATCATATAGATCGACAACCAGGCGATGGCCATATTGACTGTTAGGCTGTAACAGGAAACTTCGCATTTCGATATTTTTCTTTAAATCAAAGACAACACGTAAATCAGAAGTACCTCTTTCGGCACTTCGAATATTTTTTAAATAATTGTCAGCGCTGATGGGCTGGCTAATGGCCATACGGATGGCTTGGCTGATTTTTGCGTTACGAATATCAACAACGAGGCGGGATGGATCAGCGAGTAATTCCAAACTGTGCTCAACAGGGCCTGAAACATCGAAAACCACACGTGTATTATCAGGCGCTGCCCAAATACGGACATTCTGCATTGTTACCTGCTCCGCAAACACAGAGATTGGCAACATGAAACACAAAATGAAACACAGTTTACGCATGACCTTAAAACCCTAAGTTTTCCTGATATTGTCTTTGTTATTTGATTGTTACTTGAATAATTTCAAGTTTTATCTAGAAAATCAACCTATATCCATGTTTTATAGGCAATAGTAAAGAAAAAATCAAGCTTTTAAGGTTGTCAAAAAGAACGGATAATATCTTTTCCTGAAGGAGTTTTGGCCTCTAATAACACTTTTCTCTGATCGGCCTGATACTGAATATGAATATGAATATCCGGCGTACCCAGGAATGCTGCACCATTTTCTGGCCATTCCACCAGGCATATGCCTCCCCCGGTAAAGTAATCACGAATGCCGAGTGATTCGAGTTCTTCCGGATCATTGAGCCGATAAAGGTCAAAATGGAATATCTCCAGATGATTGATCTGGTAGGGTTCAACAAGCGTATAGGTTGGGCTTTTAACTATCCCCTGATATCCGAGTCCATTTAGAAAACCTCTGATCAGTGTTGTCTTACCCGCCCCAAGCTCTCCCTGCAGGAACAACTTGCTCCCGGGATGACAGAAACTGGCCAATTTCCGGCCAAGTGCCTCCATGGCAGACGCATCAATAACATCAAGCTGATGCATAGGGCACCTTTATTGATTCTGGGTAAGATATATTGAGATTCAAAATATTTTAGAGCAAGGCACTAAGCAATTGTAATAGTCATTCTATTACAATTGCTTAGTAACGTGGCTATTGGAGATTTTGGACTCAATAGATTTATCCATGAGTTAATAAAGTTGCCCATCCACGAGTTTGCGTATCCATGGCATTAAGTCGCTGGCTAACAAACCGCGTTCACCATCAACTGCGGCATTATCTGCGGCAGTGGCATGAATGCATACGCCCAACTGTGCAGCATCTCCCTTTTCAAGTCCCAGGGCAATTTTCTGGGCAGATAAACCTGCAATAATGCCGGTCAGGACATCACCCATACCCCCACTAGCCATCCCAGGGTTGCCGGCTGAACAGATTGAGATGTTTCCTTCGTCGTCAGCAATAATACTGCCACTGCCTTTCAGCACGACAATACCGCCATATTTTTTCTGGATTTCACTGGCAGCAGAAACACGATCTGATTGAATATCACGGGGTTCACAATTTAACAGTCGTGCTGCTTCCCCCGGATGAGGTGTCAGTATCCAGCGATCAGAAGAGATAGGTTCTCGCGCAAGTATATTCAAGGCATCCGCATCGACGACCAATGGTAAATTGCTCTCCAACACTTTGGAAAATAATGAAGCCCCCCAGGTAGATTGACCAAGTCCCGGCCCGATGGCCACGACACTGGCTTTCCCCAGAAGTGGTTTGATTTCGATCGAATCTTCAATCGAATGGGCCATAATTTCCGGAACTGCCATGGTAATCAACGCGGCATGATTCGCACGGGTGGCGAGACTGACTAATCCTGCACCGGTTCTCGCTGCAGCTTCAGCACATAGTCGTGCTGCACCGGCAAAACCCTTATCTCCACCCACCACAAGGACATGCCCATAGTTCCCCTTGTGTGAAGATTTCGATCTTGGCGTTAATAAAGATTGCAGATCATCTAGTGTGATTCGTTTTGTCATAGATGTAAGTCTTGTTAATACCTCATCGGGAACATCCAGATTATCAAAATGGATGTCTCCAGCATATTCCACACCTTGCCCGGTGAACAAGCCTTGTTTAAGGCCAATGAATGTCATCGTGGCCTTTGCATGAACAGCACACCCCATAACCCTACCCGTATCGGCATTGAGACCGGAAGGAATATCAAGGGACAAAACAGGACTGTCACAACAATTAATCGTATTGATGACCTCTTGCCATTGGCCAGTGACCTCCCTGTCCAGACCGGTGCCGAGAAGTGCATCGACAACGACATCACACTCATTCAGTTTCCCCCCAAAATCGTGCCCAGGATGATACTGAACAGGTTCCAGACCACTGACAATACATTTTTCTGCGGCCTGTAAGGCATCACCTGATAATTTTTCGTGATTCCCCACCTGCTGTAGTTTGACGAGGAGATCATCCTCATTGGCAAGCCGAGCCAATATATAACCATCACCACCATTGTTGCCTGGACCGCAGAGCACGTGAATACATTTTGCGTCAGGCCATTTTGAACGCATTAATTGATAGGCCGATGCACCCGCATTTTCCATCAAGGTCATGCCGGGAATGGAAAATTCCTCGATGGCGATACGATCCAGCTCTCTAACCTGTGCCGAGAGATAAAGTGTCTTCGGCAAGGATGTTTTATCTGATGACATTGTAAAGAGTACTAATTCAGCTGATAAAATAATGTTCCCGATAAAATTTTAACTCATTAATAGAATCCCGTATGTCTTCCACGGCAAGATGCGCTGAATTTTTTTCAAATTTGGGTCTTTCGGGATACCAACGTCCAATAATTTCCTTGATGGAGCTCACATCAAGATTGCGATAATGAAAATACTGTTCCAGTTGCGGCATTAATCGGTGTAAAAACCTGCGATCCTGGCAGATACTACTGCCACACATGGGTGAAACGCTTGCAGCAACGAACTTTTTAATGAATTCTAGG
>CAYRXP010000063.1:0-9269 GCA_964428145.1 uncultured Enterobacteriaceae bacterium | reverse complement strand
TTCAGTCGAAATAATCTGTTCGATGATTTCTTTTACAGAAATGATTTCGTGTATACCAGCAACGCTCTTACCTGCCTGAAAATAATCCCTATAACTCATGCCTTGCATAGCAGCTTTCTTCAGCTTCCAGATAGATTGCAAGGTATAAAAGGTTCTCATCCAATGTTTGGTCCGGTTTGATCTCAACAACCAACGTGATAATGCATTGGTTCGTGTACCGATTTTTTCAATATAAGGAGTTCTGATGATTGACACCGGTACACCTGAAATTTTATCTGTCAGCACGATATCCTTCTCATTGGCCCGGAGTATCGCTTGTTTGTAGTCATCATGCGCTGTGCATTCTTCCGAGGCGATAAAACGTGTGCCCATCTGAATCCCTGAGTATCCAAGTTTTAACATTGCCTGATAATCATCCGCCGTACTCACGCCGCCAGCACAGATCAAAGGTTTTCCCAGTATCGAAATATCTTCCAGTAATTCCTCTGCGCTTAATTGCCCAGCATGTCCCCCAGCACGATTGTTGACACACATGAATCCATCGACGCCAGCATCCAGCGCCTTTTCAGCCCACTTTTTTTCAGTGACATCATGATAAATAATGACACTGGATAATTTTGCCCTATCGACAACCCACCTTGGGTTGCCCAGTGCCGTGACAAAAAATTGAATGCCTTCTTCCAGTGCAATCTCAAGCCATTGTCGCGTTCGTTCAACATAGCGTTTGGAACTGGTCTCAAGAATAAAATTGATACCGACGGGTTTATCTGTCAACGAGCGAATATATTGCAAGCCTTCACGAAAATCATAACCATGAACATAAGAGAGGCTAAGTGGCTGAATGATACCAATCGCACCTGCTTCGGAAGCGGCGGCAACCAACTCCGGATTGGAACAGGGGTACATGGCACCACATATGACGGAAGTTTGAATTCCGAGTGAACGCGAAAATTCAGTCATAAAGATTCAATCTTTCTTCTCAGGTTTTCTATTCAGGCCTTCTTTTCTGGACCGATACGCCATGTGGCAGTTGCAGATGCAACTACTTCGCCCACTTCATTTTTTATTTCACTTGTAACCTGCATTTCTCTTTCTTCATTGTTCTGCGGTATTTCGCAGACACAGTCGGCAGTGAGCACACCTCGTGCCTTTTGTTGATATTGAATTTGCATGCCGGTCAGTATGCCCCGTGTGTCGTCCGGCAGACTGTTTAACAAAGTAAGCCCAGTGACCATCTCGGCAAGATTTGCCAGGGCAATCGCATGTACCGATCGCAAATGATTACTGACTTTTCGGCGTTCTTTCAGTGTTACTACACCATGTCCGGGCTCCAGTAACACTACATTGGCAGCAGTAGAACCAGTGTAAGGTACTTTAAAACCTATGATCCGACTAAATATCCACTTGCCACCAGGCTTGCTGGAAAAGCGTTTCCAGTTTTCTCTTAAAAAGGGACCGATTGATTGGGCCATGAGTGAATACTAATCTGGCTATTTTAGACTATCCTGTCACTTCCGGATAAGGTATACGGATCAATTCATCTTGATCAAAATCATCCACATGAATGACAGACATTAATTGCTCATCAAATGCTATCAATTGATCTGCTTCTTCTTTATTGATGACCTCACTTTCTCTTGCCTTTTCTATTAACTCAACACCTTGCAACTTGGGCAAGGTTTCGTCTTTAATGGCCTGTTTTATTTTTTTGTTTAATGGCTCCAATGCAAGACTCTCGAGAAATACCTCATTCACATGCGCCAGTGGGTTATTGTCACCCTGTTCCATATATAAACCAGCAGTCAACCGATTACGTGTGGCATTATTTTCTGTGACTATTTGCACAAGCCTTGTTTCCAACTTGTCACGCGGTGCCTTAAAATGCATGCCCAATGGAAATACCACAACCCTTAACAGGTAAGCCAATGCTCTGTTTGGATAGTTATCTAAGATTTCACGGAATGCTTCCTGATAATGGTTGATTAAATAATCCAGTGACCATTGAACAATGGGTAAATCTTCATCCGGGCAACCATCATTTTCATAATGTTTAAGCACCATGCTTGCGAGATAAAGATCACTTAACAAATCGCCCAGTCTAGCTGAGAGCATCTCCATCCTTTTCAATTTTGATTGCAACGACAACATGGAAATATCCGCGATTAATGCAAAGGCCGCGCTTAACCGTGTCAAGTGAGCATAATAACGACCGAGATTCGCTTGTCCCGGGTTCATGGCGATTCGCGAACCGGTGATGGCCAGTAGAAATGCCCTCACACCATTACGAATGGAGAAACCAATATGTTTAAACAACACCTTGTCGAAGTCGACGATGACCGCATCGTCGGTATCCTTACTGGCAAGCTGCATTTCTTCCAGCACATAGGGATGGCTGCGCGTCGCACCTTGTCCGAATATCATTAAATTACGCGTGAGGATATTTGCGCCTTCAACGGTGATCGCCACCGGTATGGATTCATAAGCACTGGCAATATAGTTTTTGGGCCCTTTCATGACAGCCTTGCCACCATGGATATCCATAGCATCCAGCAAACACTGGCGTGCCATTTCAGTGCAATGGTACTTCAGGATTGCTGAGGGTACTGCAGGTTTTTCGCCAGCATCAACAGACTGTATGGTGTGCAACCTGGCGGCATTAATGATATAGGCCAATCCGACCATGCGTGCCAGGGGTTTCTGGATACCTTCAAACTGTTTGATTTGAACACCAAATTGTCTCCTGAGTGAGGTATAAGCCGTTGTTCCCATCACAACACGTTTAGAGAATGCCGCACCACCTGTTGGTAAGGTAATGCAACGACCGACCGAGAGGCAGTTCACCAACATGCGCCAACCTTTGCCTGCCATCTCCTGCCCACCAATGATGTAATCCAGTGGCACAAAGACATTTTCCCCCTGGAGGGGACCATTCAGGAATGCATCGCCTATCGATAAATGATGTCTTCCAATTATCAGCCCTTCTGTCTCTCTTGGTAACAAAGCACAAGTAATACCATAGTCATCAACATCACCGATCAGATGATCTGGATCCAAGAGTTTAAACGCCAAACCAATCAGGGTCGCGATCGGTGCAAGTGTGATATAGCGCTTTGAAAAATTCAGACGCATGCCTGTCACTTCCTTGCCTTCCCACTGCCCCTTGCACACGACGCCTGTATCGGGAATTGAAGTTGCATCTGATCCAGCGGTTGGTGCAGTCAAGGCAAAACAGGGAATTTCCTTGCCTTCAGCCAACCGGGGTAAGTAATAATTTTTCTGTTCTTCGGTACCATATTTAATCAGGAGCTCACCAGGGCCTAATGAGTTTGGGACGGCGACCAGGTAGGTGATCCCGGCACCCGTATTTGATAATTTTATCAACACCTCAGACTGAGCAATGGCTGATAATTCAAGTCCTCCGTATTCTTTTGGGATAATCATCCCCAGGAAGCCATTATCTCGTACAAAATCAATAATATTCTCCGGTATCACCCTCCAGTCATGGTTTATCTTCCAGGCATTAGACATTCTGCACAACTCAGTTACTGGCCCATCCAGAAATGCCTGTTCTTCTTCACTCAACCCTGGCTTTTCAATTTTAATGAGCGATTTCCAGTCTGGATCACCTGAAAACAATTGCCCATCCCACCAAACGGTACCTGCATCAATCGCTTCCTTCTCTGTGTCAGATAAAGGTGGCAGCATCTTTTTAAATAGTGAGAAAAAGGGTGTAGAGATATATTTTTGTCTGAGTGGTTTGATCAAAAATGTGAGACTCACCAATGCCAGTATTCCCAGTAAGGTAATGAGCAGGGCGTGTAGTGAAGAGTAGATAGAGAGGAGGAAGCCCGCGAAACAGGCAATTGTAAAAAATAGCAAAGAAGAACCCTGATACAGCAAAACCAGCAGGACAACAATAATGATTAAACTAACAATCAGGTTCATTTGGACTCTCCTTTGTATGATAATAAAAAAGAGCGAGCGCTCGTTTTCATTATTGATGAGTTTAGTATAAACTTTGGGCCTGTGTCCAGATTTTAGTTGAAATATATCAATTCCAGAGCAGCCAGATATTTATGCAATTTGTTGATTACAAAGCCAATTTCCCTTATCTGGGTAAATCAGTTTACTCTCGGCTTTTCACTTTGCATTGCAAAAATATCAAAACAAAAAAAGAGAAATTTGCGGTCAATAATCTGGAAAAAATATTCAGGGCGACCTTCAAGGTTTCTTCAAAAATTGGTTTTCATGAGATGTCCTTACGTGATCTTTGTCGTGAAACCGGTTTAAGTATGGGGGGGATCTACTCCTGCATAGAATCCAAGGAAATGATCGCTATTATGGTCAAGGACATGGTAAAAATGGTCTCGTCAGACATAATAGACAATGCTTTACAGCATAAGGATATGAAACATGCCTTAGAAGAGATTGTTACACATCATATTTTTGCCGCAGAATTACTACATCCATGGTTTTATTTTCTCTACTTTGAAACTCGTTCTCTCCCTTCTATCCATCAAAAAGATTCCAAGACGATTGAGTTAAGGATTACGTCCGCACTGGAGTCACTTTTATCTGAAATAGATAATAATCATAATAATGTCAATAAAAAGTATCGCTTTATTGCTACGATGGCCCTGTCCATGGTGCAGGAGCATTATCTTAAATACTGGAAATATAAAGATACATCCCTGACGATAGACAATTATGCTGATGAAACACTGAAGCTTATTTATGCTTCACTTAGTGACTAAGACGGCTCCAGGATTTTTCACACAAACCATTTTTCAAACAACTTCACTATGCCCCTGTTAACACTCAAAGATGTTTCACTTGCCTATGGCAATCTATCCTTACTGGAAAAAGTAAACTTTAATATTTCTTCAGGCGAACGTATTTGTCTGGTGGGTCGCAATGGAACCGGCAAATCAACCCTGTTCCGTGTCATCAGTGACATCGTCCAGCCCGACGAGGGAGAAATCTGGCGCAAGGACACTTTAAAAATTTCCTACCTGGAACAGGAAGTCCCTGCCGACACATCACAAACAATCTATGAAATAGTCTCAGCCGGGCTGGGTCATATTGGAGAGATCTTGATTGAGTATCACAATCTGGCACACGCGATTGACTACTCTACAGATACATCGATCAAAAAACTCGCAGAGCTACAACATCGTATAGAGGTATTGGATGGCTGGAATCTCAACCAGAAGATTGAAACTGTATTAAGTCGCCTGTCTCTCCCTGAAGATAAACAGATTGCCGATTGTTCCGGCGGAATTCACCGTCGAACCATGTTGGCACAAGCTCTGGTGAGTGAACCCGATTTGTTGTTACTGGATGAACCCACCAACCATATGGATATCAAGGCCATCAACTGGCTGGAGGAATTCTTGCTGGCTTATCAAGGGGCCCTGGTATTTATTACCCATGATCGAACTTTTCTGAAGCATCTTGCCACACGCATTGTAGAGCTTGACCGTGGGAACCTCGTTTCATTCAAAGGTGATTTTGACTATTACCTTATAAAGAAAGACGAATTACTCAGGGAAGAAGCCAGGGAAAATGCAAAATTCGATAAAAAACTGGCGAAAGAAGAAGCCTGGATACGCCAGGGGATCAAGGCTCGACGTACTCGCAATGAAGGCCGCGTCCGTGCACTAGAGGAATTAAGGAAGGAACGTAGTCGTCGACAGGAAGTGAAAGGTACAGTGAACCTTACTATTGATGGTGGTGATCTTTCCGGAAAACGCGTGGCTGACCTGGTAAACATCAGTTTCAGTTACGACGGACAAGCACTGATTCGTAACCTATCTACAACCATATTACGTGGCGATCGAATCGGTATCATTGGTCCCAATGGTTCTGGCAAAAGTACCTTGCTCAGGTTAATTCTGGGTGAGCTGACGCCGGATTCAGGAAAAGTCGTCATGGGCACTCGTCTGGACTGTGTTTATTTTGATCAACAGAGACAGCAACTGGATCTGGAAAAAACTGTGCGGGAAAATATTAGCGATGGCAAAGAAATAATTTCAGTGAAAGGCCGTTCGCGCCATATCATTGGTTATTTGAAAGATTTTCTATTTCCACCCGAACAAATTGATTCTCCAGTTAAAACCCTGTCCGGTGGTGAACGAAACAGATTATTGCTGGCTAAGTTGTTTACCAAACCAGCCAATATGATGGTGCTCGACGAACCGACCAACGATCTAGATGTAGATACACTGGAACTACTGGAAGAATTACTCGCGGAATATGAAGGGACGTTATTACTTGTTAGCCATGACCGCACATTTCTGGATAATGTGGTGACCAGCACATTGGTATTCGAAGATGGTGGCAAGGTTGGCGAATATGTCGGGGGATATGAGGACTGGATCCGTCAAAGGAAGCTAACGGGGACGCCAAGTGAAAAAAATTCAAACAAGGGAAAAGAACGTCACAGGCAGAACAAAAAAAGAAGCAAGCGTTCAGAAAAAAAGAAACTCGGGTTTAATGAAAAGCGGGAACTTGAAAGCCTGCCCGATAAAATCGGCGCCATGGAAAGTCAGCAAAAAAAACTAGAACAAACCATCGGTCAAAGGGATTTTTATCAACAAGATAAGGAAACCATCAGCCAAACTGTGGCCTTGGTGAAGCAGCTTCAAGAAGAACTACAAAAGGCATACGAACGTTGGGAATACCTGGCCAGCTTTGAGTGATAGGTTTGAGGCTTAATCTGGTCATCATTTCCTGCTCGGGCCATCTTTTTTGCTGCTACTAAACAATTCTTCTTTTTCCTGTCGACTCAATTGCCTGATTTCGTATTCACGTCTTGTTGCCGCAGAGCGTGATTCACATGCCTCCTGATAGACCAATGCTACAGGCCGTCTGGCTTTTGTATATTTTGCACCTGATGTATCGTCGCTATTGTGTTCAAGAATCCTTCTTTCCAAATCTTTTGCGATACCAGTGTAGAGACTGTCGTCGGCACAACGCACCATATAGATAAACCATGAATTCTTAGTCATATGCTATGGAGCAATTGGCCAAGAATATTGACCTGAGCCCCTGGCCTCATTATTCCTGCACAGGCTCTGACTTTATAAATCGATTTGCTAACGCAGGTAACAGGAGAATGGCGCCTAACATATTCACCAGGAACATGAAGGTCAACAGTATGCCCATGTCTGCCTGGAATTTTAGTGGAGAAAAGATCCATGTGACCACACCAATTGCCAATGTAACCCCGGTAAAAATGACACCGGCACCTGTAGTTTGCAGTGTCAGCATATAGGCTTCTGTGAGCGGTCTTCCATCCTTCATTAAACTATCTAGCCGACTATAGATATAGATACCGTAATCTACGCCAATCCCCACGCCTAATGCGACAACGGGCAAAGTATTCACCTTGAGACCAATTTCCAGGATGGTCATCAAGGCATAGGCGAGTAATGAAACCAACGCCAATGGCATGACAATACACAAGGTACCGGCGATAGATCGGAACGTCACTAGACACAAAATGATAATTGCAGCGAAAACGTAGAGTAAAATAGGAAACTGTGCGGCATCGACTTCTTCATTGGTTGCTGCCATTACACCCACGTTGCCCGTGGCTAATTTGAATTTTATAGTATCTGAATCAAACTCTGCCGCAAAGGATTTGATGTTCGCAACAATATTAGTAATGGTTTCTGCTTTATGATCCTTAGTGAAAATCAATACAGGAATGACACTGCAATCACTATTTAACAAGCCAGAGGATGTTGGCACATAAGAGACAGACTGTACCAATACCGATTGATTTCGTGGCAAGACCTGCCATTTAATGTTCCCCTCATTCCAGCCTGCATTAATACGCTTGGCAACCGTAGGCAAGCCAATGACAGACTGGACACCATCTACATTTCTCATTGTCCATTCAAAACGATCTATCGTATCCATCACTTCGTAATTGATACATCCTTCCGGAATGGTCTCAACAATCACTGAAATAAGATCCACACCGATGGAAAACCGGTTAGCAATGACATCGGTGTCGATATTATATTGAGAGTCACCATGCAGCTCAGGCACCCCTCGATGCAAGTCACCAATTCTGATATCAGCCCCTTTCCAGAGCCCAAAACCAAGCAAGACAAAACTAATCATAATAATAAGTGTGGACGGACCACGTTCTGAGACGCGTGCAATTTTTTTCCATAAAGGTAATAGCTGATTTGCACGGCTTACCAGTTTGTCTCTATAGTTTTCACCCAAATCCACGTAAGACACGAGCACCGGTAATAGAAAGAGATTGGTCAGGATGATCACAGCAACACCCAGGCTCGCTGTGATTGCCATTTCCTGAATAATTTCAATATCAATCAGTAAGATGGTAATGAAACCAATCGTATCACTGGCCAACGCAATTGCACCGGGCACCAATAACCGCCTGAAACTGGCCCTTGCAGATTCCATGCAGCTGCAGCCACAGAAAACCTCTGATCTGAAGGAGCTTATCATCTGCACGCCGTGACTCACGCCAATGGCAAAAATCAGAAATGGTACCAGTATCGACATAGGGTCCATACCGTAACCAAGTAGGGGAAGTATCCCCAATTGCCAGACAACGGCGACCAGTGAACAGGCGAGTGGGATGATTGTTAGTATAAGTGATTGCGAATAAATATAGACAAGCAATGCTGTAATAAAAAAAGCGATAATAAAAAATAGAACGACACGTTTGGCACCATCAGTAATGTCACCGATCACCTTTGCGAAGCCGATGATGTGATAGTCAATATCCACACCGACAGCAGAGCTGCTGTATTTCAGCCTTATGTTCTCTAGTTGTCTTGCAACATCCACATAATCCAGCCGTTCCCCAGTGTTAGGATTAAACTCAAGGAGTTGTGCGCTGATAAGTGCACCGGAAAAATCGTTAGCAACCAATCTGCCAACGATCCCTGCCTTGATAATGTTCTCTTTGACCTTGGCGAGACCTTTCGGTGTGTTTTCATAATCATCGGGAACAACATTACCACCGGCGATCCCATCTTCTACCACTTCTGTGAACCTGACATTAGGCGTAAATATTGAAGTCACCCGGGTACGATCGACACCTTCAATAAAGAAAACATCATCTGTTGCCAGTTTCAGGGCATCAAAAAATTCAGGTGTAAACATATCACTCTCTTTTGCTATCAAGGCAACGAGCACGCGATTTGCACCACCAAATTCCTGCCGGTGTTTGGTAAATGTCTGCATATATTCATGCTGTAAGGGCAATAGTTTTGAAAACCCTG
>CAYRXP010000062.1:0-9430 GCA_964428145.1 uncultured Enterobacteriaceae bacterium | reverse complement strand
AAGATGCTTAAAAGTTTATTCGTAACGAATTTCGAGAATTTCGTATTTAGTGATGCCACCGGGCGCATTCACTTTCACAACATCACCCACTTCTTTAGTAATTAATGCCCGGGCGATGGGTGATGTTATTGAGATAAGTGACTTTTCAATATCTGCTTCAATTTCTCCGACAATTTGATAAGTAACTTCCTGATCATTTTTCACGTTGACAAGATCAATGGTTGCACCAAAGACAATCTTGTCATTTGCATTCAGTGCCGTAACATCGATAATCAGAGCATTTGCCAGGGCACTTTCAATCGCGCCAATTTTACCCTCAAGAAAACTTTGCTGTTCGCGCGCGGCATGGTATTCAGCATTTTCACTTAAATCACCGTGTGCACGGGCTTCTGCTATCGCAGCAGAGATACGTGGCCTATCGACTGTTTTAAATTCTTTCACTTGCTCACGCAATTCCTGTGCACCTCTTGCTGTGACTGGTACCTTACTCATGCCTGTTTCCCCATGGAAAGTTCCTCATGCAAGTCCTGCAAGCGATTAACCTGGCTCATATCACTATGCTTCAAAGCCAGAATCGTCGCCATGGCGCCCGCCATTGTTGTAGTGTAGAAAACCTTATGCTGTAAAGCAGTTCGACGAATTGAATAAGAATCTGCAATGGCCTGTTTATCATCTGTCGTGTTCACAATCAAATCTATCTGGTCATTTTTCAGCATATCGACAATATGTGGTTGGCCCTCTCGTACCTTGTTCACACCTTGACACTCGAGCCCCACCCCCCTGATATATTTCGCAGTCCCATGTGTGGCACAAAGACTGAAGCCGAGCTGTGCCAGTTCCTTGGCAATGAGGACAGCATCATTTTTATCTTCATTGCGCACACTGATAAAAGCCAGACCTGACTTGGGAATCACTTCGCCCGCTGCAAGTTGCCCTTTTGCAAAGGCTTCTCCAAAGGTCCTACCCACACCCATGACTTCACCTGTTGATTTCATCTCAGGTCCCAGCAATATATCAACTCCTGGAAATTTGATGAACGGGAACACAGATTCCTTGACAGAAAAATATTCGGCTTTCTTGGCTTTTGTGACCTTCTGCTCGGCGAGACTTTTTCCAACCATGCAGTTAACCGCAACCCTTGCTAATGAAATGCCCGTTGCCTTGGAAACGAATGGTACCGTTCTTGAAGCACGAGGATTAACCTCCAATACATAAATATCATCACCCTGAATCGCAAATTGCGTATTCATTAAACCAATCACATTGAGTCCTTTGGCCATGGAACGCACTTGCTGTTCAAGTTGTGCCTGAATCTCATCGCTTAAACTATGCGGCGGCAATGAACAGGCTGAATCACCTGAGTGAACGCCAGCCTGTTCAATGTGTTCCATGATGCCACCAATCAAGACTTCTTCGCCATCACAGATGGCGTCTACATCAACTTCGATGGCATTATTCAGGAATCTATCCAGCAGAACAGGTGACTCATTGGAAACTGAAACTGCTGTACTCATATAAATACGCAGATCATTTTCATTATAAACAATCTCCATGGCCCGCCCGCCCAAGACATAAGACGGTCTGACGACGAGTGGATAACCGATTTCTTCAGCCAGTTTAACGGCCTGTTCAGTTTCTCTTGCGGTGCGGTTTGGCGGTTGTTTTAAATCCAACTCTATTAACAATTTCTGGAACCGCTCACGGTCTTCAGCCAGATCGATAGAATCTGGTGATGTGCCTATGATAGGTGCGCCTGCCGCTTCCAATGCACGGGCTAATTTTAATGGTGTCTGTCCACCATATTGGACGACGACACCGTAGGGCCGCTCAAGGTCAATAATTTCCAGCACATCTTCCAGTGTCAATGGCTCAAAATACAAACGGTCAGAAATATCGTAGTCCGTCGAAACGGTCTCCGGATTACAATTAACCATGATGGTTTCATAGCCTGCTTCTCGCATGGCCAAGGCTGCCTGAACACAACAATAATCAAACTCTATGCCCTGTCCGATACGGTTTGGTCCGCCACCCAAAACCATAATCTTTTGTCGATTACTTGGTTCGGCTTCGCATTCCTCTTCATAGGTGGAATACATATACGCTGTCGTTGCTGCAAATTCTGCTGCACAGGAATCAACACGTTTGTAGACTGGACGAATATTATTATCGTGTCTACGTTTTCGAACCGCCTGTTCTGTCGTATCACACAGCGTTGCTAAACGACTATCTGAAAAACCTTTGCGTTTAAGTGCACGTAATCTATCCGGCGTTAATGATTTTTCACCTTCTTGGAGTATCATTTTCTCTTCTTCAACAAGATCCTGGATCTGTGCAAGAAACCAGACATCAATTTTGCAACATTGATGGACGTCATCAATCGTCATGCCACGACGGAAGGCATCTGCCACAAACAGCAGACGTTCCCCTCTGGGTGTCCGCATTTCTCTCTGCACACGCTCAAGCGCATCTTCATCATCACTGATAGCAGGCTCGTTCAGGCCATCCAGATCAGTTTCCAGTCCGCGTAGTGCCTTCTGTAAAGACTCCTGAAATGTTCTACCAATGGCCATGACTTCACCCACAGATTTCATCTGCGTTGTAAGGCGATCATCTGCTTGAGGAAACTTTTCGAAGGTAAACCTGGGGATCTTGACCACGACATAATCAATGGTCGGTTCAAAGGATGCTGGTGTCGCACCACCAGTAATTTCATTATCCAGTTCGTCCAATGTGTACCCAACTGCCAACTTTGCGGCGATCCTGGCGATTGGAAAGCCAGTTGCCTTGGATGCCAATGCAGAGGAACGTGATACACGTGGATTCATTTCAATAACAATCAATTCACCGTTGTCAGGATTTACAGCGAACTGAACATTTGACCCTCCTGTCTCAACGCCAATTTCGCGCAATACTGCAATCGAGGCATTGCGCATGATCTGATATTCCTTATCCGTCAGGGTCTGTGCTGGCGCAATGGTGATGGAATCTCCCGTATGCACCCCCATTGGGTCAAAATTTTCTATTGAACATATGATGATGCAATTGTCTTTGCCATCGCGCACCACTTCCATTTCAAATTCTTTCCAGCCAAGCACAGACTGTTCAAGCAAGATTTCCGATGTCGGTGATGCATCGAGCCCATACTCACAAATCTTAAGAAATTCTTCCCAGTTATATGCAATGCCACCACCCGTCCCACCGAGCGTAAATGACGGACGAATAATCGTTGGGAAACCGATTTCTTCCTGGGCGATTTTTGCCTGTTCCATATCGTGGACGAGGATTGATTTAGGCATAGACAAACCAATGGTCGACATAGCATCTTTGAATAGCTGGCGATCCTCAGCCTTATCAATGGCTTCTACGGAAGCACCAATTAATTCAACGTTATATTTTTCCAGTACACCTTCACGATTCAGATCCAGGGCACAGTTCAATGCAGTCTGCCCACCCATGGTGGGTAAAATTGCATCTGGACGTTCTTTCTCAATAATCCTTTCTAGTACCTGCCAATGAACAGGCTCGATGTAAGTCGCATCGGCCATTTCCGGATCGGTCATAATCGTTGCAGGATTTGAATTCACCAAAATGACACGAAAACCCTCTTCTCTTAAGGCCTTACATGCCTGGGTACCTGAATAATCAAACTCACATGCCTGCCCAATAATGATTGGTCCTGCGCCAATGATTAAAATACTTTTTATGTCTGTACGCTTTGGCATGTGGCTTACTTACTGACTCGCATTAATTCTATAAAGTGTTCAAATAAGGGTCGGATATCATGTGGCCCTGGACTCGCCTCCGGGTGTCCCTGAAAACCGAATGCGGGTAATTCCTTATGATGTATCCCCTGTAGAGAACCATCAAACAAGGAACGATGCGTTGGGCGCAATGTCTCTGGCAAGCTGGTTTCCTCCACGGAAAAACCATGATTCTGACTGGAAATCACCACCTGTTTGCTCTCTAGACATTGCACAGGGTGATTGGCGCCGTGATGGCCAAATTTCATTTTGACTGTTTTTGCGCCCATCGCTAGAGACAACAGCTGGTGACCAAGGCAAATACCAAACACGGGCATCTTACTTGTTACAAGTTCACGGATGGCTTCGATCGCATAATCGCAGGGTTCAGGATCTCCTGGCCCATTAGAAAGGAATACACCGTCCGGTTGTCCGGCCAATACGTCACTTGCAGATGTCTGTGCAGGCACAACCGTCATGTGACAGCCTGAATCTACCAGTATTCTTAATATGTTACGTTTGATGCCAAAATCGTAGGCAATTACCTTCAGAGGTCCCTTATTTGAAAATTTATGGGCAGAAGTTGCTTCTGGTAATCCATGTTTGAGCAACCAGCTGCCCTGTGTCCATTCGTAGCTTTCATGAGTAGACACAACTTTAGCCAGATCAGTGCCAAGCAGCCCAGGAAATTCTTGCGCTGCCTTGATAGCCGCCTGGGGATCAATTT
Source organism: uncultured Enterobacteriaceae bacterium (assembly GCA_964428145.1). GTDB lineage: Bacteria > Pseudomonadota > Gammaproteobacteria > Eutrophobiales > Eutrophobiaceae > SMWN01. The sequence continues at coordinate 4,963 of CAYRXP010000062.1, read as the reverse complement.
TTCCTGCAATGATGCAGCCTTTTTGTGCGCCCTTCTCACGCAAAATACGGGTAAGTCTACGCGTATCAATTTCCGCAATCGATACTACTTTGTTTCTTTCGAGGTAAGCATCTAACGATTCATCCGAACGCCAGCTACTCGCCTGTAAAGGCAAATCTCGAATCACCAAACCACTGGCAAAGATTTCGCCTGATTCTTCGTCTTCGGGGTTGGTACCAACATTTCCAATATGCGGTTGCGTTAAGGTAATAATCTGCTGGCAGTAAGAGGGATCTGTCAGAATTTCCTGATATCCGGTAATCGCAGTATTAAAAACGACTTCACCAACAGTTTGCCCGTCAACACCAATGGATTTGCCATAGAAAAGGCTGCCATCTTCTAATGCCAGCAACGCCGTGTGATTCAAAAATTTCCTCCGGACACAATAAAAAGGGAGCACCCAGAGGGGTCACTCCCAGCGATTCAGATGCGGGAGATTCTACTTGAGAACCCCCTATTTTGTCTATCAAGACAGCTCGTGCAAAGCTTTCTTTTAATGAATAATACAGTGCCATGATGATAACGTACCCAATCTGCCACAAGGAAGATATTCCAGAGAATAGCGCTAAAGGTTTTTCACTTGAAACACGTTTCGGTGAGATAACATTCTTTGTTATCCGTAAAAACGCCAAATATTTCGCTTACGTGAATTCATGTCCGCATACCAATATCAATCTCGAATGGATGCCGGATCAGTTTCTTGATATTAATAATGAACTGATACGGTGCTCGTTACATGGCGCAAAATTTCAAATCGAAGATGGTTACTGCATTTTCGGCCCATGTCTAGGCCAACAATTAAAGCCATTGGAGATCCGTATTGAAGGCGATGACTTGCAACTTGTGACAGACTACTAATAAATACTGACTAGTCGTCATCTACCGGTATTGATGGAACAATGTTCGTGTCACTACTATATTCCAGATTTTGATAGGGAATATCCCCTGTTGGTGGTTGGTCTGCTACTTGCCACTGCCCATGTTCGTCTTTCCATTTATACAGATGTGTTGTCGTTGGAGCAGATTCGAGTGGTGTGCCTTTAACCCATTGTTGCCAAACATCAGGATTAAGATACAAATACCCACCGACACCTGATAAGGCGATGAATAAAACGATAATTAATTTCATTTAGTTAAACCCCACTGAAATAATGTTCCACAAATATATGACCAATCTGTAGCAGATACTAAATCATATATCACCATCTTATTCATGGAGTTATTTCATTTATCTCATATTTTCCTTGTAATTGTCACTAAATACGTCAAATATTGGCAGCTTAGGGTATCTAATAGAAATATTGGGGGACACATCATCGTCCAGAGTTCGGCAATCGATTGGATTAAAGACCCTTTATGCGGTGATCGTGTATGAGTTACAAGAAGAGTAAACATCATTTAAATTCGCTAAAGCCGGGCCACAAAGTTCATTGGTACGAAATCAATGAAATTCTTGGAGAAGGAGGTTTTGGTATCACTTATCTCGCCCATGATATCAACCTGAATCATGAAGTTGCGATAAAAGAATATATGCCCGTGGATATTGCAACCCGAGAAGCAGATGGAACCGTGCACCCCATCTCTGCCGAGAAGAAAGAAAACTATCTCTGGGGGCTGGAGCGTTTTCTGGATGAAGCAAAAACCATTGCTCAATTCCAGCATCCAAATATCGTCAGGGTTCGTAGTGTCTTTGAAGAAAATAACACCGCTTATATGGTGATGGATTACGAACTGGGAGAAAGCCTTCACGAAATTTTAATGCGCAGAAAAACGCTCGAAGAGGAAGACATAAAAAATATCATCTTTCCTATCATCGATGGCATCAGGATCGTTCACGCTGCCGGCATCATCCACCGAGACATCAAACCAGCAAATATTTTCATCAGAGTCGATGGCGATCCCGTGCTACTGGATTTTGGCTCAGCCCGAGAATCTCTGGGGCTGACTCAACAATCAATGACCAGCATTGTCTCAAGAGGATATGCACCCATAGAACAACATCATACCGGAGATGAGTTACAAGGTTCATGGACAGATATCTATTCTCTTGGTGCAACCTTGTATCGTTGTATTGCAGGTGTTCCTCCTTCAGACGCAATTGATAGAAGTGCGTCAATCAGCCTTGCATCAAGAGATACCTATGTTTCTGCGCTCGAATTTAGCCATGGCCAATATTCGAATGGGCTTCTCCAGGCAATTGATGACGCCTTGCAATTTAAAATCCAGGATAGACCACAAGACATTTCTGAATGGAAACTCCAATTTGGTAATGAGCAGTTAAACAGTACTTTAAACAACAAATTGAGTGAAATACTGGAATCGAATCAGGAAGCAAGTGATTTACTGGCCTCGACACTACAGGCCGCTGACCGAGGTGAAATCTCGGCTATTTCAAATCTAGGATTTATGTACGTAAAAGGCATCGGTGTTGAACAAAACGAGAAAGATGGCGTGATGTGGTACCGCAAAGCTGCTGGACTTGGTCATTTAACCTCACAATTTAATTTAGGCGTCATGTATGCAAAGGGGCGTGGAATTGAGCAGAATTATGTTGAATCATTAAAGTGGTACAAGATGGCTGCTGAACAGGGAGATCTAACTGCACAGGCAACATTAGGCATGATGTTTGCGAAGGGGATTGGTTGTGAAAAAAATAATGAAGTTGCACTTCATTGGTATCAAAAGGCTGCATCAAAGGGTGATGTCAAAGCGCAATACAATCTGGGAAATATGTACTCAAAAGGCATTGGTACGGATGTCGATGATTTAGAGGCATTCCGCTGGTATCAAAAAGCTGCAGAACAGGATCACCCAAATGCTCAACTCAATCTGGCTTACATCTACGGAAAGGGTCTGGGTGTTAAGCGAGATGATGTAAAATCTTTCGAGTGGTACAAAAAATCGGCTGAACAGGGCCATCCCAATGCACAGTTCAACCTGGGGGTTATCTATGCGAAAGGAAGAGGCACAGATAAAGATGAAAAATTATCAAGGGAATGGTATAAAAAATCGGCTGAACAGGGAAATGAAAATGCAGAACGGATATTGATAAAACTTGATAATTAGCTCACACAAAGAAGAACAAAAAACTAAACTAATATATAAATATCAAAACAGGAGATAAAACATGGTTTACCGAGATATGTCGGACGAAACACGAATTCAATTTCGTAGAAGTGAAATAGTTGAAAAAGACACAATCTATACAGCGGCTTCCGAAATATATGTTGCATTCATAGGTCAGGGACTGGTTAATGATGACAATTACAAGGAGATGATGAAAAAATCAGTTAACCAGGCAATTGACCTGGCACTGGTAACCGACATGATAGTGGCAACAGCTGGTGAAAGAGGCAAATCATTTTAGTATTAATGAACCAGCACTGAAATGAATCTTTATGCGGGAATGTCGCTTAGATTTTATTAGTCTTAATTTATTTTCAAGTTACGCTGGTTCTTAAGGTTGTATCAGCGTGGATTGAAGTATAGCTGAATTCATACACCTGAATTCTTATAGCTAAATTCCATAATTTCCAATTCCAGATTACCTGCGGGTCTTTCCCATATTACGAAATCGTTAATTTTCTTGCCAACAAGTTCCCTCGCCAAAGGTGAGATCCAACTGATGAACCCCTCATCAGGTTCTGTCTCGTCCTCACCCACAATCGTAAAAATATATTTCTGAACATTTTCGTCCACTAATTTAACTGTAGCACCGAAACGAATCTCTTCAGATACCTGTTTGGAGACATCGACAGGAATTGCACATTGAAGTCGTTTTTCCAGGTAACGAAGTTCAGCCTCAACGGCCTTGATTCGATTTTTTGCAGAAATACCATCCTCTTTTTTTAACTGATCACGTTCTTGCCGTAACATTTCTACGGTTGACTTCATTCTTTGCAATCCATTCGAGGTGATATAGTTCGGATGCTCGCTCTGTGGACGTTCTGGCAGATCTGACTCTGCTTGATCACCATCCGGTTCTTTGACAAAGGCTCGACTCATAAAATTGTTATACTCATTCTCTTAATCTGTAAGATACATCTTTTTCTTATCCAGTTTATAGCTCCAGGGCAAGTCACTGTTCTTCCAACCATTCAGAATGCGTTTGCCATTCTTTGCCTTGTCGCCCTCAAAACCATCGACCACTGAATAAACATTAGTAAAACCTGCCTTGCTTAACAAATCAGCAGCTGATGCACTTCTGCCTCCTGAACGACACATCAAAAATACCTTATCGTCCCGGGTGAGTCCTTTTTCTTCAAGTCTCTCTTTCACTGCATCCAAAAAATTCTGGTTACGTGCCATTTTAAAACTGCCCCAATCATCATTCCATGTCATAGGTTCGACCATCAACATATAAGGGACATTTGCATCAGCCACCGTGGGCATGCCAACAACTTCTACTTCGGCTCGTGTTCGAACATCAAGGAACAAAATTTTACTTTCTTCTGCTTGAATCTCTTCGTAGGCCTCTTTTGAAGTTAAGTAGTGCCCGGCCCTGGTTTGCTTGTATTCCGGGACGTCCTTTTTATCGACGGCATATATATTGATAAAACTCATTACAAACAAAAGCGTAGCAAATACAGAAAATCTCAGCATTTAAAACCTCCAATCATTTCTATCCAAAACCACTGCTATTCTTGCACAAGCTGTACAACTCAACACCGATATTGATTTCCCACAATGTTAACGGGATAGCAGTGATATGGCATTAAATCATTTTCCTGAATAAAATGCTTCGGGGAAAACGTTGATATCAACCCCCCAGACAATGGGTAACAGGAACATCACGAAAACCGTTATCAGCACAACACCCATCAGGTTAAGCCATATGCCTGCTTTCATCATCTGTGGAATGCTGACATAACGGCTACTGAAAATAATGGCATTGGGCGGTGTGGCCACCGGCAACATAAAAGCG
>CAYRXP010000061.1:0-9433 GCA_964428145.1 uncultured Enterobacteriaceae bacterium | reverse complement strand
GAATGGCACGTCGATTTGTTTGTCATGATGACACCGCTATTTTTTCTTCGAGCCTCACTTTCCCTTTCTTGCCCAAATCATTGACCTCAACCTTGCCATGTCGTTCAAGCAAAGATTTTAGATAACGTCCGGTGTGTGACTTCTTGTTAGCTGCGACCTCTGCTGGTGTACCAACTGCAACGATTTCGCCACCACCATCGCCTCCTTCCGGCCCCAGATCAATGATCCAATCAGCAGTCTTTATCACATCCAGGTTGTGTTCAATCACGACCATGGTGTTGCCATGATCACGTAGTCGGTGTAGTACATGTAATAACTGTTCAATATCATGGAAATGCAAACCGGTGGTCGGTTCATCCAGGATATACAAGGTTCTGCCTGTGTCTCTCTTTGATAATTCGCGTGAAAGTTTCACCCGCTGTGCCTCACCGCCAGATAATGTGGTCGCATTCTGCCCCAACTTGATATAGGAGAGGCCCACATCCACCAAGGTTTGTAACTTACGTGCAATCACGGGTACCGGATCGAAAAACGCTCTTGCTTCTTCAACGGTCATTTCCAATATTTCATGAATACTCTTGCCCTTATAAAAAATATCCAGTGTTTCTCTGTTATAGCGTTTGCCTTTACATATGTCACAGGACACATAAATATCTGGTAGGAAATGCATCTCTACTTTAATGACGCCATCTCCCTGACAAGCTTCACACCGCCCCCCTTTGACATTAAAACTGAACCTCCCCGGTTTATAACCGCGTGATCGTGCTTCATGAGTGGCGGAAAACAATTCCCGGATGGGCGTAAAAAGGCCCGTATAGGTTGCAGGATTTGAACGTGGTGTTCTTCCTATGGGACTTTGATCAATATCAACGACCTTATCAAGCCACTCAAGGCCAGTTACGGATGCGTAAGGTCTCGGTTCTAGGCTGGAACCGTTAATTTCACATGCGGCAATTCTATACAGGGTATCGTTAATCAGTGTCGATTTCCCTGAGCCAGAAACACCAGTGACACAGGTCATTAAGCCCATCGGCAATTCGATATTCACCTGTTTCAGATTGTTACCCGTCGCACCTTTCAGCTTGATTACTTTGGCATTGTCAAACGGGGTCGTTTCTGGGGGAACACTAATGTACCTGGTCCCTGATAAGAACTGACCAGTGATTGAATCACCGCTCTTGAGGATATCCTGAGGTGTGCCTTGTGCAATAATTTTACCACCATGTATGCCTGCGCCAGGACCAATGTCGATAACATGATCAGCTTCGAGAATGGCCTCTTCATCGTGTTCGACAACGATGACCGTATTACCCATATCTCTCAGATGCTTTAAGGTAGCCAACAAGCGTCGATTATCGCGTTGATGCAAACCAATTGAGGGTTCGTCCAACACATACATGACTCCCACCAGACCTGCACCAATTTGACTGGCTAATCTAATCCGTTGCGCCTCACCTCCTGACAAGGTTTCAGCACTACGATCTAAGCTTAAATAATCCAGCCCGACATCGACCAGGAACTGCAAGCGATTAATCACCTCTTTCAGGATCTTGGCGGCAATCTCACCGCGCTGACCATCAATCTTTAAGTCCGAAAAATACTGTCTGGTAGTCTCGACCGGCATCGCCGTAATATCAGGCAAGGTATGATCATTGATGTAGACATGGCGTGCAGCTGTGTTTAATCGTGTGCCAAAACACGCTGGACATGATCGGCTATTCAAATATTTAGCCAATTCCTCACGCACCATGTTCGATTCCGTTTCATGATAACGACGGCGCATATTGGGAATCACCCCTTCAAAGGGATGCCTTCTGTTGACCGCGCCTTTCCTGCTACTTAGATATTTGAAATCAATTTCTTCATCACCACTGCCATAAAGAATGGCTTGCCGAACTTCAGCTGGGAGATCACGAAAAGGGCTATCGATCTTGAATTGATAATGAATAGCAAGTGACTTAATGAGTTGAAAATAATAAGCATTACGTCTGTCCCACCCACGAACAGCCCCACCGGGCAGACTTAATTCTTCATGTTGTACGACGCGTGCCGGGTCAAAAAACTGTTCAATACCCAGACCATCGCAATCGGGACACGCCCCGGCGGGATTGTTAAATGAAAATATGCGGGGTTCCAATTCGTTCAGGCTATAACCACACTGATTACAGGCAAACCGGGAGGAAAAAACCATCTCATCTGTGTGTGATATCTTTTGCCCCAATTCTTCCGGTTCTGAATCTTCCATGTCTGAATCAACCATGGGAATGACCCTGGCGACACCATCCGAGAGTCGGATCGCACTTTCAAATGATTCAGCAAGACGTAATTTCAGATCCGGGCGTACCTTGAAACGATCAACCACAACTTCAATATCGTGTTTTTTGTATAGATCCAGTTCTGGCCCCTGATCAAGTTCAGTCACATGACCATCAATACGCGCACGTACAAACCCTTCACTGCGCAGGCGATCAATCAACTGTAGGTGTTCCCCCTTACGTCCTTGCACCACAGGTGCAAGTAACATGAGACGTCTTCCCTGTGGTTGCTTCAGTACTTGATCTACCATTTGACTGATGGTTTGCGCTGCCAATGGCACATGATGTTCGGGACAGCGAGGCTCGCCAACTCTAGCGAATAATAATCTTAGGTAATCATAAATCTCTGTAATAGTACCAACGGTGGAACGTGGATTATGAGAAGTCGATTTTTGCTCAATAGAAATGGCTGGTGACAATCCTTCAATCAAGTCGACATCTGGTTTTTCCATGATCGACAGAAATTGTCTCGCATAAGCAGAAAGCGATTCGACATAGCGGCGCTGGCCCTCGGCATAAATCGTGTCAAATGCGAGCGAGGATTTACCTGAACCTGATAAACCCGTAATAACTATCAGTTTGTCACGCGGTATATCAACGTCGACATTTTTCAGGTTATGGGTGCGCGCCCCACGAATACGGATTTTGTCCATGAATACTTTTTCGCCTTCACCAATGTAAACCTGTAAGTATACATTGTTCAAAGGAGTCGTTACTGGCAATATGTGCCCTTTTTTAAGCACTTGGATCACATTTGGAGGATCACCATCTGGCATGAAGCCTAAAGATAAAATGACAACGGTAGAACTGAGAGGAAGTTTAAGTCTATCAGCTGTCTTGTTCCTGAGGATGCTGGGACTATTCCTGATATTGCCGGTATTCAGCCTCTATGCAAGAAATCTACCGGAAGCGACCCCCATGTTGGTTGGGCTTGCCTTTGGCATCTATGGCCTGACTCAGGCATCTCTGCAAATCCCTTTTGGCATGTTGTCAGACAAGCTGGGTAGGAAACCCGTGATTTTTGCAGGTCTATTGATATTTGCAGTGGGGAGCCTCATTGCTAGCACAGCAGACTCCATCTGGGCCATGATGCTGGGGCGTGCAATCCAGGGCGCGGGGGCAATTTCTGCCGCGCTCATGGCCTTGGTCGCTGATCTCACCCGGTACCAACAAAGAACCAAAGCCATGGCATTGATAGGTATCAGTATCGGTGTTGCCTTTTCATTAGCGTTCGTTGCCGGGCCTGTGCTGGATGCAATGATTGGTGTTTCCGGGATATTTTTATTCAGTGCAGCATTGGCTGTGCTAGCCATAGTGGTGCTATATCTTATGGTTCCTGATCCTCAGCATTCCTCCTTCCACAGTGACGCTGAAGTATCACTCGCGATGCTGGGAAGTGTTTTTAAAGATCACAATCTACTCAAACTGGATCTCGGCATCTTCATGCTACATACCGTGTTGATGGCCAACTTTATAATTGTCCCCCTGGCTTTACAGGATTCCGCCGGATTGGCATCATCACATCATTGGCAGGTATATTTACCCGTAATGATAACTTCGGTCGTCCTCATGGCACCTTTTATCATCCTGGGGGAACGCTCAAATAAATCAGGAATATTTTTCAAGGGCGCGATACTACTATTGATGTTATCGCAACTAGGCTACTATTTTTGGCATGACTCGATCATGGCATTGGCTGCCATGCTTTTAATATTTTTCACGGCTTTCAATTATCTGGAGGCATCTTTACCTTCATTGATTTCCAGACTGGCGACAAACAACATCAAGGGAACTGCACTGGGTGTCTATGCCTCAAGTCAATTCATGGGAACATTTACGGGAGGATTAATTGGTGGCATTATCCACGAACATTTCGGGCTGTCAGCAGTGTTCATTTTTGGTGGTATCATGGCACTGGTATGGTTTCTGTTAACCCTGCTACCCACGAATAACTACAAAACAAATACTGAACGTTGTAATTAACTAATAAAAGTTTTCAGGAGAAAATTAAAATGGCCAGAGGCGTAAACAAAGCAATTATTTTAGGATCATTAGGACAGGATCCGGACGTCAGATACACCGCCAGTGGCGCAGCCGTTGCTAATATCAGTATCGCAACCAACGAACAATGGAAAGACAAAGAATCCGGTGAAATGCAGGAACGCACTGAATGGCACCGCGTTGTATTCTTCGGTCGTCTGGCTGAAATCGCCGGTGAATATTTGCACAAGGGTTCCCAGGTTTATATTGAAGGCCGCATACAGACCCGCAAGTGGCAGGATAAAGAAGGAAATGATCGCTATACAACAGAAATTGTTGCCAATGAAATGCAGATGTTGGGCAGTAAAAGTGGTGGAACGACTGCAAGTTTTGACCAGAAACCCCCGGCAGAACAATCGACGCACCATTCCAGCGATATTCCCGGTGCAGCGCCCGCAGCTACAAGTGAAAAAAGTTCAAACGACGATTTCGATGATGATATTCCGTTCTAGCGATCTGGTTTCAATGATTTAACGATGAATGAAATAAAAACTGTGCTTGATCAGTCTGTTTTTCTGGTTCTGGCAAAACGTTTTTTCTGATTTGCTTTTTTCTTTGATCTCTTGCGATCACTAACTTTCGAACCAGGTATCTTGATCGCTCTCGGTTTACCTATGTGATAGCCCTGTGCATAATCAACACCAAGCTCTTTTAAACGCTCTAAAATTTCTTCATTTTCAACAAACTCAGCGATGGTCTTTTTACCCATCACATGACCAATTTCATTAATCGACCTGACCATTTCCAGATCAATAGGATCGTTTACCATGTCTCTGACAAACATCCCGTCAATCTTGAGAAAATCCACGGGTAGATTTTTCAAATATCCAAATGAGGAGACACCACTACCAAAATCATCAAGCGCAAAAAGACAACCTTTGTCTTTTAACACCTCCATAAATCTGATTGCATTGGATAGCCTGGAGATAGCGACCGTTTCTGTTATTTCAAAACAAATATTTGAAGGAGGTACTTTTCCTTCATCCAGTTTGCCCACAATATCATTGAGAAATGCTTCATTACTAAGTGAGTGACCCGACAAATTAACTGAGCAGAACGTCAGTCCTTTGAGTTTACCAGGACGTTTTGCCATCCAGGCATATGCTGAATTAAACACCCACCGATCGATCTTGGTAGAAAGATCATATCTCTCAGCAGCCGGTAAAAAAGCGCCAGGAAGAATTATTTTTCCATTATCGTCAAGCATTCTTATCAAACATTCATAATGTTTTTTATCTTTATCTTCTTCCGATAGTGAAACGATAGGTTGTAGATACAAACGGAATCGATCTTCTTCCAATGCATGGTTGATTCTACTTACCCATTGCATTTGGCCCCGATGAACCGCTAAATCAATATCCTCGGGATGATAAACATGGACTCTGTTCCTCCCTGCATCTTTTGCTGCATAACAAGAAGCATCCGCAGCACTTAATATTTCAGTAACAGTATTACCACCACTGTCATCAATGGGGACTAATCCGATACTGACACCAATTGAGAAACGCTTGTCTGTCCACACAAAGTGAAATTCTTCAACCAGCTCCCTTAAATCATGAGCAACGCGTTGTGCCTGATCCAGTGAACAATTTTCCATCAGCACGCCAAATTCATCGCCGCCCAATCGTGCAAGTGTGTCTTTTTTACGAACTTTTGATTTAAATAACTCACCTAATTGCCTGAGTAGTTCATCTCCTGCCAGATGTCCGCAAGTGTCATTAATAACCTTGAACTGATCAAGATCCAGATAGCACAAGGCATGCTCCTCTCCACTTCCCTCGCCTTCATTAATTAACCGTTCAAGCCTGATTTCAAACTCACGTCTATTTACCAGACTTGTCAAAGCATCATGGCTTGCCTGGTAAGAGAGTTGCTGAGATAGTTTATGAGCCTCGGTAATATCCTCCGAAACGATCAATAATTTCTGTGTCCCATCAATGTCTTCAATCACGCGTGCAGACTCCCTGCTCCATATGATGGATCCATTATTTTTAACTTTGCGAATTTCCCAGTTATGAGTATTCTTACTATCAAGAAAACATGCCTCCATGTTGTTCCGATAATCTTTTCTGTCTTCAGAGAAAACTATATTCAACGTTGACTGGCCAATAAGGTCATCAATATGATAGCCAAGCTTTTCAGCGCCAAATTTATTTACCGAAGCAACTGAGTTATCTCGGTTAATCGTGAAAAACATGGCTGGAGTTCCATCATACAAAGCGCGATATCGATTTTCACTTCGTGTAAGTTCATTTTTTGATTTGTATTGCTTAAATGATATTTCTGCAATATTTCTGATATGCCCCATTAATTCGACATGTTCATTATCGGCTTCTTTTGGTTCTTTATTATAAATCGCTATCGTTCCGTAAACTTCTCCTAAAGCAGACGCAATTGGCATTGACCAGCACGCACGCAATCCGTATTTGCTTGCCAAATTTTTATAATCTTTCCAAAGTGGATCTTTGGCGATATTCGATACAAACACATTTTCATTGCGATAAGCTGCTGTGCCACATGAGCCTACTGAAGGACCAATTTTTATCTTGCCTAACTCTTTTTCATATTCTTCAGGCAATCTTGATGACGCATGGGGGATTAAATATTGACCTTCGTCTACAAGAAGAGACACTGAACAATAGATATCAGTGTATTTCTCCTCTATAGAGGCAATCATTTCTTGTAATATTATGTCCGGTTGCTGACTTGCTGATATTTGCTCAAGTGCCTTTTTCTCCAGTCCCAGTAACCAGTCTGCCTTTTTGCGTTCATGTTCACTCCGCAGCACATGGATTCCATATGCCAGATTATTTGCCAGACTGCCCAGAAGTTCCAATTTTTCTTTATCAAAATCATTCGTTTCAGAGGAATAAACAACCATAATGCCCAAAACCATTCCTTCAACAGCCAGGGGGATAGCGACGCTGGAAGCATACCCACTCTCAAGCGCTGCTTGTCTCCAGGGTTCAAATCTGTTTTCAGTTTTCATATCATGGATGATATGAGCTTGGCCCGTACGAATCGCGACGCCTACAGGGCCGCAACCACGTTTATTATCATCACGCCAATTAACGTTTGCTCTTGCAAGATAACCACGATCATCACCATGCTGGGCCACGAAACGTACAGTTTTATTATCATCCTGTTCAGCAAAACCGACCCCTGCCATCTGATATCCACCTATTCCGACAATGATCTTGCAGATGGCATCTAACAAGCTTTGCTCGTTATCTGCATGTAGCAATTCCTTGTTGCATAGGTTCAGTGCTTTTAATGTCTGATTCTTATTTTTGAGAGACTCTTCGGCATGCTTGCGTTCAGTAATGTCATGAATGATTGCAAATATGCAGGACTCGCCATCAATCTCAAGCACGACCGCTGAAGACAAGGTATTTAGCACTTTCCCATCTTTCCTCCTGAGGATAGATTCGAAATTGACATACTTACCTTCCTTCTTTAGCCTAGAGACAACTTTTCCCCGGTCATCGGCGCCGTAAAATTTTAACTCAAGTGTTGTTTTGCCAATTAATTCTTCTCTTTGATATCCTGTCAGCTTGATACAGGCATCATTCGTTTCGAGGATTTGTCCGTCCGCAAGACGTGTGATAACGACAGCATCAGGGCTTAATTCCAGTGCCTTGGAAAATTTTTCTTCACTTACAGTCAATGCCTGTTGCGATTTTAATCTCTCAAATTCTGAGCCTGCCAACGTAGCAAATGCCTGAACGATTGCAGTTAGTTCCTGTTCGTTTTCCAGGGGAATGGTATCGAGAATAGCGATGTGACCAAGAATATGATCTGATGATGAAACAATCGGACAACCAAGATAACCCTCAGCATCCATGATTATTAAAACCTTATCTTCCGGAAATAATTCTTGTACTCCTTGTGAATAAAAACGGACATAGCCTTCTAAGACTTCTTTACAAGGTGTGCCATCGAGCGAATAGCGAATATTGTCAACAAATTTACCATTCGACAAGAACGCGACTGTATCAATAAATTCGGGCGTATCCTCACCCACAGCCTCTGAAATCAAGACGTATTTTGCCTTCGTGACAAAGGCGAGATTACCGACTAATTCTTTAAAAAAAATATCATCCATAAATATTACTGCCTGCGACTTGGTCTCATGGCCATGTTGGTATAATAGTTGAGCACCCCTCACTGAGAAGTCTCGTACCTAGATATATGTCCCAAACTATATATTAATGGGCGATCAAATCCAAAAAGACCAAGTACGTTATATATCTTAATTACGTATGTATTTGATGAATTGATGCAGGAATTCTGATTCTTTTTTAAAGATCATCATCATCACTATGAGATTTAGCACAGCAACAATAAAAAATATCTCCGGTATTTCGATGCCTGCAGAAATTAGTACGATCATCAAGACTGCAGAGATCACCATAAAAAAGGCATTAATAATATTATTTGCGGCAATGATTCTGGAACGATGGCAGGGATTACTTCTTTGCTGCACCAAAGCATACAAAGGAACCATATATAAGCCACCAGACAGTCCAATCATGCTTAAATCAATCAACACCCGCCAATGATCAAAATACTGAAGAAACATGCCGGCGGTTAACAGCTCACCGTCATACAGTTTGATATCCGGTAATGAGATAAGGGATAGATCTGCTGCAAAACATGTCAGTCCAATAGCACCAATTGGCACAAGGCCAAGGTTGATGTGCCCGGGGTTGGTATGCTTATGAGACAATTTCTCGCACAATAATGAGCCAGTGCCTATGCCGATAGAAAACGCGGTGAGCATTAATGTCGCGATTCTTTCATCGCCGCTTAATATATCCCGGGTGTATGTAGGAACCAACGATAGAAAGGTGGCACCGTAGAACCAGAACCACGATATTCCAATAATGGCCCAAAAGACGGTTCTGTCTTCTCTGGAAAATTTAATAATCCTGCAGGTCTCTGTTATGAGATTCCAGTTAACACGAAGTGTTGGTTCAGGCGCGACGGCTTCAGGAATTGAACGGCTGGCTATCCAGCCTGCCGCGGCAAGTGTAATGATGACGATTGATACATACAGACTACCATTTGGATTAATC
>CAYRXP010000060.1:0-9465 GCA_964428145.1 uncultured Enterobacteriaceae bacterium | reverse complement strand
TTCGTGTGTTTCTGATGAAAATGCTGGCGAGGTATATATAAAGGCAGGAGAACAACTCTATAACCAGAAGTGTGTTTTTTGTCATCAGGCTGATGCCATAGGCAAACCGGGCCTGGCACCGTCACTGACCAATGAGGAATTACTCGCCACGGCATCCGATGAATTTTTCCTGGCGACGATTCGTGATGGCAGGCCGGGTACCGGCATGCCACCTTTTGCACATCTGGAAGAAGGTAGCATCAAGACGATTATTGCTTTCCTTCGGTCACATTCGCAGCTCCCCAATAGGGCTGCCGAAATTGATAGCCAACCCGATGCACATGGTGATCCCCGGTTGGGGAAACAGTGGTTTGGACAAATCTGTGCGACTTGTCACGGCAAGAAAGGTGACGGCTATGCCGCAGGCGGTACCGGTACTGCTATTGGCAAAATTGGTTTTCTGGGCAAGGTGTCCGACGGATTTATCCGTACCACCATAAAGAATGGTCGTTCCAATACCCGTATGCTTGGATTTACCGGCGCTGATGGGTTAGCCAATCTTTCCGATCAGGAAATCGATGACGTCATTGTTTATCTCCGTAGTCTGCCAAATTCGAATTAGTAGAGGAACCCAAAATGAAACGAATCAAAATGAATAGACGTGATTTTATCAAGGGCAGTGCCTTTATTACGAGTTCCGCAGCCGGGGCGAGTCTGTTTGTCGCTGACAATCCCGAACTGGAAGCAGCACCAGCATCAGCTGAAGCCGCATCAGCAACACGCACGACAGCACTGGCACAATGTCCTTATTGTGGCGTCGGTTGTGGCACCATCATACAAGCAGAAAACGGCAAGATTGTCTCCATGCGCCCGGATAAGGATCATCCAACTAACTATGGCCTGCAATGTATTAAGGGGCTGACTGCCGCAGAACCCATGTACGTTGATCGTATGGAAGGTGATTCCTATGTACGTAAAGATGTATGGGCCGAATGGAGCAAACCTAATCATGGGAATCTGGAATACATCAGCAAAACAAAAGGCAGCTTTGATGAAAAGCATTTTGTCCGTGTGCCTTATGAACAAGCTTCGGAAATGACCGCGCATAAGATTGTACATTTTGCCAAGAAGTACACCGGTAATTCCATTGCCTTATATGGTTCTGGCCAATTAACCATGGAAGCACAGTACATGGAAAACCTGTTTATGAAAGGTGTGCTGGGTTCCAACACGATTGAGGCCAATGCGCGTATGTGTATGACTTCTGCCGTGACCGGTTATTTTGCAACACTGGGATCAGATACACCGCCGCTGGCCTATGAAGACATTGAGCTGTGCGATATGCTCATGCACTTTGGCCATAATGCGCGCGAATCACATCCGATTATCTTTTGGCGCGCAGCCGATCATAAAAAGAAAAAGGATATCCCAACAGTGGTTGTTGACCCTCGTCTAACGGGTACAGTCAAGGGCTATCAGGACATCAATCCAAAGAATTCCGTTCATGTTCCCATTTTAAATGGTGATATCAGCTTCCTGAATTCCCTCGCCCATGTCCTGTTAAAAGATCATGATGATGTGATCGATTGGGAATTTGTGAAAGAACATACCGTCGGTTGGGAAGAATATATAGAGGGTGTAAAGAATGATTACAGCCCGGAACAGGTTCAGGACCGGATGGGTTCAGCTGAAGTAACGCCGGAACTGATACGCAAGGTGGCGGGCATGTTTGCCGATGCGACTCGTAAACGTCTGGCGCGTGGCAAAGATGGTATTGGTGGTGTCATTATTATGTGGGGTATTGGTTATAATCAACATATCCATGGTCAGCATAATGTTATTTCGATTATCAATTTACTGACATTAACGGGTAATTTAGCCAAACCCGGTGCCGGTCCATTCTCAATGACTGGCCAGCCCAATGCCATGGGCGAGCGTTTTACCGGTGGTTTAACCGGACGCTTGCCATTCAACGAACCGCTTTCAAACCTGAAACATCTTTCTCATATGGCCAAACATTGGCGGATCCCGGAAGAAAATTTAAAACAGGCCTTGAACTCGCAGAACCCGGGTTTTGCCGTTGGCATGATGGAGCGGGCGTTAAAAGGTGAGGTAAAGGCCATGTTCCTGGTCTATGCGACACATATTGATTTGCCAGATCAGCATAACCTGGTACGCCCTGCACTCTTAAAGACATTCAATGTTGTACAAGAGATCTACCGACACGCCCCCAACAACCTGTATGCCGATGTCATCTTTCCGGCTGCAACCTGGGGTGAGGTTAATGGTGTTTATATCAGTTCCGAACGCCGTATCAATATTTGTGAACAGGGTGGTATACCGCCAAAAAGTTGTCGTCCGGATATGGATATGGTGATCGATAAGGGCAAGGAGATCGCACATTTGCTGGGTCTGGATGGTGATAAGATCTTCCCTTATAAAAAGAGTGCCGACGGCACCTATGATGCCGAAGAAGTTCTTCGCGATATAATTCGTGCATCAAAGGGGACCGATACCGATCTGACAGGCATTCTGGAAGTCGAGAAGTTGGACAAGTTAAGTCCTTATGAGCAGCTTAAGAAACTACGCGGTATTCAATGGCCGGCACCAAGCTATGAAATCGCCAAGAGTGGTGGCACAAAACGCCGTTTTATGTTGCAGGAAGGTTGGGAAAACCGTCCTTATGGTTACTTCCGTACCAAGGATGGCAAGGTTCATTTCAAACTCTGTAAACAAGACTATAGCAATCGTAAGGAACTGACTGCAAAGTTGATGGAATTTGGTACAAAGAAAGATCATTACACCATTGATCACATGGATTTGTTAAAGGAAGCACGCGATAAGGGAATGACCCCGGATTTGCCTGATGAGGAACTTCGGGATAAGGCATGGAAGGACATCCCCAAAGACAAATTTCCGTATTGGCTGGGTTTAGGTGTTGTCTATGAGCATTTCCATACGGCCAAATCCATTCGCAGTCCGACCACCCGCCGTCTGGTGCCGGAACAATATGTTGAGATGCATCTGGAGGATGCAAAAGTTTTGGGTATCAAGGATGGCGATAAGGTACGTCTTGTTACCCGACGGGGAAGCTATGAAGGAAAGGCGCAGGTCGGAACCAATAGCCTGCTGAAACCGGCGCGTAATACGGTGCCACGTGGTTATATGTTCAGTCCATGGAACCTGTCGGTTGCGGATAGTGCCGATCCGAAGAGGAACAAATGGCTGGTGAATGGTGTATCAAATCGTGTATGGGATCTGGTCTCTGGTCAGGTGGATTTCAAAAAGCTGGCTTGCAGGGTAGAAAAGGTCTAGGGCGGTGAGATATTCACTAATAGTAAAGTGATATGGAACGTCGAAATTTTCTACAGGATTTGATTGTTACAGCAGTAGCCTTAGTCGCTCCGCCTTTAGCACAGGCAAAAGTAACAAGACACAAACCGGGAATGCGATATTTGCGTCCACCGGGCGCACTTGAAGAAGACGAATTCGTAAGTCGCTGTATTCGTTGCGGACAATGTAGTGAGACCTGTCCTAATCGGTGTATCAAATTCTTTGGTATGGAGAATGGCCTGTCATCTTATGCTACACCTTATATAACACCACGAGAGCAAGCCTGTATCCTTTGTATGAAGTGTGGTGATGTTTGTCCGACCGGCGCTATCAAACCTGTCAAACGTTCAGCTGAGGCCATCCTGGATCAAGTCAAGATGGGCAAAGCCCGTGTTGACAAGAACCTATGCCTCTCATATCAGGGTAAATCCTGCGGTGTGTGCTACCGCGCCTGTCCTCTGCAGGATGTTGCCATCACCGTTGGTTGGATGGAACAACCACATGTCACTGAACATTGTGTTGGTTGTGGACTGTGTGAACGTTCCTGTATCCAGATCCCACAGGCCATTCGTATCATCCCCAACTATGTGTAGCCCGGTTATTTTATGAGTACACTGGAAAAATGCCTAAAGTTGTTACTAATAAAAAAACTTCAAAGGAGTTATCACAATTACAGTTTATACCTGGAAAATCGTTTGCTGGTTGCTAACTTGTTCTGACACGCCATGAACGCACGTACTCCCTTCACCAGAGCTACGGCTATGATTGCGGTCATGAGCACGTTCATAGCGCACCAGCCCGGCGTTATCATTCCAGCAACTCATAAAATATCCGGGCTAGCTTATTAAATCCATGTCGGTAATTATGTCAGAAGCATTAAGAAGCAATAGTCATATGTTTTGGTTAAAACATTTAAATAAACTACGCTGGCTTAGCCTGAGTGTTGTTTTTACCATGTTGATATTGCTGCCTTTTATCAGCGTGTATCAGACTTATGTGGCAGCGCATGCTTATGATCTGCTAATGCCCGATGAAAAGCATCTGTATGACGCGATGGAGTTGTTAACCGATCCATTTACTAGTGATCCTGAAAACGATCTTGATGCGATTAAAGGCACGACCTGGTCAGGTACTTTCTTTGGCTTAAAATTAAGTGACCCATTGGCAGTATTAGGGCAGACCGCTGCCAGTATGGGTATCTATACACCATTTTTAGTAACGGCCTTAATTCCGATTATTTTTACCCTGATCTTTGGACGATTCTTTTGTGGCTGGATATGTCCTGCGACATTTCTTTATGAACTCAATACCAATCTAGGTGCCTGGCTGCACAAGGCTGGTTTACCCATTGGTCAGCAACGGTTTGATCGACGCCTTAAATATCTCGTTTTAATTATTGGACTTGTTTTTTCAGCTTTTACAGGCTCTGTTTTAGTCGCAGCTATTTATCCACCCGCGATCATTGGGCGTGAGATCTATTATGCAATTGCCCTGAGTGGCTTTGGAGTTGGAGCGGTATTTTTCATCTTAACATTGCTTTTTGATTTACTGGTAGCAAGGCGCGGTTTTTGCCGATACCTCTGTCCAGGTGGTGCACTTTATTCCTTACTGGGTCGCTACCGCTTGTTTCGAATAAAGCGTGAAGTTACAACATGTAATGACTGCAAGAAATGCACGGCCATATGTGAGTTTGAACTTGATCCTATGCGTGATGACTTTGGTCAGGAGTGTAATAACTGTACGGCATGCATTGCTATATGTCCGACTGATGCACTGACATTTACAATGAATTATAAAGATTTACCAAACCAGGGTCCCGGACACCTGGGATATCAATATCGTGAATTAAATAGTTCCCGTATTGAACAGAAAAGGGACTGTTACCAGACATAATATTTAATTTGTTAATAAAGGAGATACATTAATGTTTAACACTAAAATTAATATTTTATTCGCTTCCGCTTTGATGTTATTTGCCACACAAAATGTGATAGCGGATGAAGCGCTTGCAAAAAATAAAAACTGTCACGCTTGTCATTCCATAGACAACAAAATAATCGGGCCAGCCTTTAAAGATATTGCTGCTAAATATAAAGGTGTTGACGGTGCTGTTGCTGCATTAACAAGCAAAGTGAAAAATGGTGGTACTGGTGTTTGGGGTGATATGCCGATGCCTCCTAATGCAGCAGTCAGTGATGCGGATATCGAGACACTGGTTAACTGGATATTGTCACTTTAGTCTTTTCTACCTTAGAGGACGCAGAGAAAGATTCATGATTGGTAAATATAAATATCTCCGTGTTCCTGCTGTGTTTTGCGTTTTGCTTGTTTGCCTGCCGGTACAGGCACACCATGTGCTTGGCCGGCCATCGTATAGTCTGAGTGAAGATTCAACCACACCTCCAAGCATGCAGGTTGAAACGCAGATTGGTGATTATTATGTTACCTACATGGCTTTTCCTGCATTTCCTTCTCCGAATAAACCGGGGCGTGTAAATTTATATGCCTCGCGTATTGATAATGGCGATCCTTTCCAGGGGAAAGTGACTTTTAAGGTACGTGATGATGCCTGGTTCAGTGATAAGGAAGAACTTCTGGGAGTGCAGGATGTTGATGATAATGTGTTTCGACAGGGATTTGAGTTTAATAAGGCAGGGAATTACATCATACGTGCAGAATTTGAATCGGGTGGTGTCCCCTATCAAATCGATTTCCCCTTGCGAATTGGAGACCCGAGTTCATTCGGTCCGCTGGGGATAGCTATTACCATCATTCTTCTCGTTTTGTTTGGTGTCAACATTGCTCAGCGCAAAAAACTGGTGCAGGCAAAGATCAGAAGTGCCCATGAAAGTAGTTCCAGGGATAAAGTTCATCAGAGTAACACGCCATGACGATGACACATCCCGGTCTGCCTCTGGAGTGGAGCATCTTCATTATCATGAGTATGCTCCTGTTGGCCGGACGTCTTTTGGTCATGACTCCACAAAATAAAGTGATGTCTTACAGTCTTAGTCTTGCAGAAATTCCTGTCATCGGCAGGGTAGTTAGATTTCTCACAGGTAGTATCTGGCCATTGTTGTTATTAAAAATAACGATGGTGTGTTTGTTCTTGCTGATCATCATGGCCGGTTTGTTTGGTACACCTATCGCGGAAAGAAATATTGCAACAGTATTAACCTGGAATATATGGTGGGCCGCACTAATCATTTCTGTGTTCTTCATTGGCTCGGCATGGTGTGCCGTGTGTCCCTGGGATACGTTGGCAAGCTGGCTGGTGCGTAGAAAGTTATGGCGACGGGCACATCCAAATAATAGTCTTAATCTGAGGGTCCCCCGTTGGTTACGCAATGTATGGCCAGCGATTATTATGCTGATTTCCCTGACCTGGCTGGAACTGGGTGTAGGTGTAACTACCAATCCGTATATAACCAGTGTCCTGGCATTATTAATGGTTGTTATGGCAACTGTTTCACTCGCCATCTATGATGGCAAAGCTTTCTGCCGATACTTCTGTCCGGTTGGACGTACGATTGGATTTTATTCACAGTTGGCACCGGTGGAACTCAGACCGATCGATCCTGATATCTGCGCTAAATGTACCACCCTTGATTGTTATCATGGGTCGGAGTCGGTTGAGCCTTGTCCGACTCATCTGGTGATGGGCAAGCTCAAGCAAAACACCTATTGTGTTTCCTGTGGCAACTGTACGATGAGTTGTCCTGATCAGAATGTTGCCTGGCGATTACGTTCACACGGCAAAGAAGCCATACAGGATGCCCGACCACATTGGGATGAAGCCTGGTTCATGCTCATCTTGTTAGCCTTAACCGGATTTCATGGTATTTCAATGATGCCATTCTTTGAAAGCTGGCTAAGTAAAACCGCGTATTATTTACAGGACTCAGGACAGTTATTATGGAGTTTCACACTCCTGCTTTTTACTAGTTTGTTATTGATATTGTTGGTGTATTTTGTGTTTATTTTAATCATGAAAATAACGAGTGGAACAAAACTGGGAGTTAAAATATTATTTTCAGAATTTGCTTTTGTTTCATTACCCTTGGCCTTTGCCTACCACCTGGCGCATAACCTCAACCATTTGTTGCGTGAGAACACTGATCCTGTTTCTTTGATAAGAAATCCTTTCGGAATTAATACGCAACCATTAACAATAATGGAGAAACATACGCGACAGATGGAAATGTTAATACCACAGGATTTATTATTTGCCCTGCAGGCAGGCTTGATGATGTTTGGTTTCTGGATAGGGCTTAAAATTATCCAGCATCGGGGAAATAATCTTCTGAAGATACCTAATTGGCGACTTTCACCGATGATATTTTTTGTTATTGTAATCACGACTTTTCATGTTTTCTTGTTAAGTCAGCCCATGGTCATGAGAATGTAGTGTATGGACAGGCGCGCCTTTTTTGAAACCATGGTTGATAAGGCCACAAAGACGGCAGTACAGGCAGCGGACACTCATGTGAACATGCGGGCCAGCCATTGGATAAGACCACCCTTTGCATTAGATGAGTTGGAATTCCTTCTCGCCTGTACGCGTTGTGATAAATGTATCGAAGCCTGTCCTCACGATGTAATTTTTAAATTACCAAGTCGACTTGGTGCGCAAGTCATAGGAACGCCGGCCATGGATTTATTAAACAAGGCATGTCATCTCTGTAATGACTGGCCCTGTGTAGAAGCCTGCGAACCTGAGGCATTAATATATCCTGAGCAGGAAAGTGATGAAGTGGAGTCATCGCCTTGCATTGCCCATGTGGAGATTAATACACAAACCTGTTTACCTTATCTTGGACCGGAATGTGGGGCATGCGAATCGTCCTGCCCGGTTCCGGGCGCACTTAAATGGGATATGACAAAACCTTATATTGATCCGGAACTCTGTACAGGATGTGGATTGTGTCGTGAAGCATGTATCGTTGAACCAAAAGCTGTAATTATTTATTCACACAACAAATAAACGGAAACAATTGCTGGATTCAATGATGATAATACAGAGGACTTAATTGGTTCTGACCTCTTGATTAGTCCAACTGCTGGTTGTGAGAAAACTAAAGAAAAGAGCTGCTTATGAATGACTATGATCATGAAGATATGCTGGCATATTTTAATAATTTAGATGTGATATGG
The DNA here is from genome assembly GCA_964428145.1 of uncultured Enterobacteriaceae bacterium. Taxonomy (GTDB): domain Bacteria; phylum Pseudomonadota; class Gammaproteobacteria; order Eutrophobiales; family Eutrophobiaceae; genus SMWN01. The sequence continues at coordinate 999 of CAYRXP010000060.1, read as the reverse complement.
GAAAGACCCGCAGGTAATCTGGATTTTAGGTATAAGTAGGCTCCCAATTATCGGGGCCATTTTGATGTCTTTAGCAGCGTAACAGGTGGTACACTTGAAACTTGAATTCACCGAGCAGTAAGTGTTTTATATGAACCAGCCTTGGTTCTAAATAACCAATCCAGTACTTATCTCTACTTTTTTCATTATCAAAACCTACTAAACGAACAGGTTTCGTATGGATATTAATAGCGAAATTCGTCTGGTTTTTAACATTTGTTTGATATTGATCAATAAAATTACTTTTACTATTATCCCAATCATTTATTGGCCCAATGATTGCTAACATTTATATATTTGTCTGAAACTGCCAAAAAGCAAGGCAGTGTGAGAGGGGAATATGAAAATAAGAACTTTGTATATCGCAAAGATTATTGTCATGGTATGGGGACTATCCACAGCGATAGTTTCAGCTGAAGATATTGAATCTACAGAAAAGCAGGATAATCAACTTGATGACATAACGGTCAGTGCCACACGCGTTGAGAAACCATTATATCAAATTCCTGCTGCTATCGGAGTTGTTGATAAAAATGATATTGGGCTCGGTAAGCAAAAGATTGGCCTCGATGAATCGCTGGTCAAGATACCGGGTTTATTTATGCAAAATCGCTATAACTTTGCGCAAAGTTTGAAAATATCGATTCGTGGTTTTGGTGCACGCGCAAATTTTGGCACGCGAGGGATCAAACTTTATCAGGATGGTATTCCACTAACAACGGTTGATGGCCAGGGAGGAATAGAAGATGTTGATTTGAATTCAATCAATCGAATAGAAGTTTTGCGTGGCCCTGCATCATCCCTCTACGGTAGTTCTTCTGGCGGTGTCATGCTTTTTTTTACGGGTGATGAAGATGATGTTGAACCCTATGTTGAAGGTAACATCAGTATGGGCGAGTACCAGAGTAAGATTGGTAATATAAAAATGGGTGGTCAACTAGACAAGTTGTCTTATTTTCT
>CAYRXP010000059.1:0-9499 GCA_964428145.1 uncultured Enterobacteriaceae bacterium | reverse complement strand
ATTCCTTGTAGAATGATTCACGGTGCATTGACAAGCTAACTGAACCCGGCAATATCAGCTGGATGGAGTACTAGGGCCTGATTTTAAGGGAGAGAGTTTTATGAGCGTTGGTGTTTTGATTATCAGTCATGATGGAATAGGACCTGCATTGCTTGGCACCGCAGTGTTGATGCTGGATGGGTGTCCTTTGCAAGCAAAGCTCTTAACAACTTCCCGTGATGTCGATCCGGATCAACTGATGGAGGATGCTGTTGAACAGATAGCAACACTTGATACAGGGGATGGTGTGTTGATATTAACAGACCTGTATGGATCGACACCTAGCAATATTGCTCAAAAATTAATAACACAAAAACACGTACATGTTGTTTCCGGCTTAAATCTTTCCATGCTTATTCGAGTGCTAAATTATCCACAATTACCGCTCCTGGAACTATCGGAAAAGGCGGTGAGCGGAGGGAAAGACGGTATTACATGGATAAGATCAGAATAATTTTTATGCCAAGTAGAACAATAACCATCATCAATAAGCTTGGATTGCATGCACGTGCTGCAGCCAAGTTTGTCCAGCTTGCATCCAGCTTCGGCTGTGAAATAAATATTAAACACGGGAACAGGGAAGTCAGCGGGAAAAGCATTATGGGCGTAATGATGTTGGCGGCCGGCATGGGCACAGAAATTGAAATCATTGCTAATGGCGCAGATGAGAAACGGGCTTTGGACGCATTAGAAAATCTGATGCTGGATAGTTTTGGAGAAAACGAATGACAATTGCTTTGCACGGGATGGGGGTGTCAAGAGGTATTGCCATCGGCAATGTCCATATCGTCAAACGTGATCAACTTGATATTCGCGAATACAGCATAAAGCAGCATCTAATTGATGATGAAATAAAACGTTTTGAGAATGCTGTTACAAATGCACGACAACAACTCAGGGCGATTCGCGAACACATTCCTGAATCTACCAGTGCAGATATAGAAGGTTTTATCGACACGCACCTTCTCATGTTGGGTGACGTTGCCCTGACTGAAGAACCAATGCGCTTGATTAAAGAGCTTGCCTGTAATGCTGAGTGGGCACTTAAACTTCAACGAGATGCACTGGTGACTGTATTTGATGAAATGGATGACGCCTATTTGCGAACGCGCAAAGATGATGTGGATTATGTGGTCAACCGCATACAGCGTTTGCTGCTCAACCAAACCCCATTACAACACGAAAAGCCTGATCAGAGACTGTCTGGCTATATTGTCATGGCCAATGATTTGACACCTGCCGATACGGTGCTTATGCAACACCATGGCATTGCCGCCTTTGCGACTGAATCTGGTGGGCCAACTTCACACACTGCAATTTTGGCTCGGAGTCTTGGTATTCCAGCAATCGTCGGTTTGCAAAACGCGTTACGTTACATTAAGGAAGGTGATGAACTCATTCTGGATGGTGAGCTCGGCATTATTCTGGTCGATCCAGACAAGCATGCATTGTCAGACTATCATCGTTTACAAAAAGAAGAGAGGCGCTACTACAGCAAGCTTAGCAAGCTTAAAAACACACCTGCTGTAACACTTGACGGCGTCCCTATTGACCTACAAGCAAATATTGAGTTGCCAAAAGACTTCGAAACCGTTGTTGAAGTCGGTGCCCAGGGTGTTGGCCTGTATCGTACTGAATTCCTTTACATGAACAGGGAGTCGCCTCCTGATGAGGAAGAGCACTATGCAGCATATACTAATGTCATCGAAGTGCTCAACGGCTTACCGTTAACGATTCGCACCCTTGACCTGGGTGCAGATAAACAGGTTGATGGCGGAAGACAGAGCGGACCGGTTATAAACAACCCGGCGCTTGGCTTGCGGGCGATTAGATTATGTTTGAAAGAGCCTGCCTTGTTTCGTCCACAACTGCGTGCCATCATCCGAGCCTCTGTTCATGGGCCAGTTCGCATCATGATCCCTATGCTTTCCAACATGCATGAGATGCAACAGGTTTTACAAATGATCGAAGACATTAAAAAAGAACTTGATGAGCTTGCCATCCCTTATGATCATGAACTGCAGATTGGTGGCATGATTGAAGTACCTGCCGCTGCTGTCTGTGCAGACATCTTTGCACAACAACTCGATTTTCTCTCTATTGGTACTAACGATTTGATTCAGTACACTATGGCCATTGACCGCGTTAATGATGAGGTCAACTATCTATATGATCCACTCAACCCGGCAGTGTTGCGATTGATTCACACAACAATCAAAGCGGGGGAAAAAGAAACCATTCCCGTTGCAATGTGCGGGGAAATGGCAGGTGAAACAAAGTATACGCGCCTCTTGCTGGGGCTTGGCCTGCGCGAGTTTAGCGTGCATCCAGCGACCTTGCTGGAAGTTAAACAAATTATCATTGACAGTAATGTCGGCGATCTGGAAGCACTGGCAAAAAAAGCATTAAATGCCAAAAGCGGGATTGAAGTGGCCAACATCATGCGCAAAGGCGAGGCCTAAGGCAGGAGTAAATGCCTTAAAAAGCCCTGTTACATCAAGCTAATAAATTGCCTAGTTAGAGTAAATTCCACTGCCTATTATTTTTTTTGACTGTTACACTTGTGTCACACTTCAGGACATGAATCATGAATGATCTGACACAACAGGACGCAACCCAGAAACCTTCCCTGGATACCCTGTCACAACTGCATGAGTTGCTTGCAAGCAAGTCGCTTGATCGCGTCAGTGATTTGTTGACTGAGATGCATCCTGCAGAGATTGCAGATTTTCTTGAATGTTTGCCAGGCAAATCCCGTGAAAGAATATGGGGCCTCATTGGTATAGACAGGGAAGGCGATGTGCTTGCCCACCTGCAGGATGCAGTCCGTAGTGAACTGCTCGAACATATGCAGCCTCAGGAGGTTGCTGAGGCGACCAAAGATCTGGAAACCGATGATGTCGCTGACATCATTCAGGATCTGCCAGAAGATGTTCAGGATAATGTTTTACTTTCCATGGACGAACAAAACAGATTACGACTGGCTTCGGTTTTGTCTTATCCCGAAGATACGGCTGGCGGGTTGATGAATACTGATGTGATTCCTATCCGTGCTGATGTAACGTTGGATGTGGTCACGCGTTACCTAAGGCGCGTGGAAAATATCCCGGAAAAAACAGATAACCTGATGGTGGTGGATAGAGAAAACCAGTATTTGGGTGCGCTTTCTGTGATTGACATCCTGATCGGCGGTCCTGAAGTGAGTGTGGGGGAATTGATGAAAGAAGAGTCTGGCATCTCTGCAGATCTTTCCGCCAATGAAGTTGCTAGGGTATTCGAACAACGCGATCTGGTCTCTGCAGCTGTTGTCAATAGAGACGGCATACTGCTTGGACGTATTACTGTAGATGACGTTGTAGATGTAATTCAGGAGGAAGCAGAACACGCCGTCAGAAGTATGGCCGGCCTGGGTGATGATGATATGTTCGCGCCGATATTCACCAGTACCAAACGCCGGGCAGTATGGCTTGGTATTAATCTGGCTACAGCCTTTCTTGGAGCCGCGGTCATTGGTCGTTTTGAGGACACCATTCAGCAACTTGTCGCGCTTGCCGTGCTCATGCCTATTGTTGCTGGCATGGGCGGCGTTGCCGGCAGCCAGACGCTAACCATTGCGATACGCGGTATCGCTTTGGGCCACTTAAGCAAAAGTAACGCCAGGGCTTTAATGTTAAAAGAGAGCGCGGTTGGTTTACTAAATGGCTTGATGTGGGCATGTGTAGTTTCTGTCATTGTTGTGTTCTGGTTTGATGACACTTCGCTCGGTTTCATTATCGGCCTGGCCATGATGATCAATCTCATTGTTGCAGCGTTTGCGGGAGCAGTAATCCCTATGGGATTGAAACGATATGGTATCGATCCTGCGATTGCCGGGGGCGTATTGTTGACGACGGTGACGGATGTTGTGGGTTTTATGACTTTTTTGGGATTGGCTTCGTTGTTTCTTGTTTCGTAGTGCGAAATTTATTTCTAAATTTAAATCAATATTATTTTTTGAATATTGGTTTCGCCTTTGAACGGCGAAACCAAAACCAAAAATTAATATACAACTATAAAAATACTGAATGGAGTTATAGAATCAATAGGGTCCTGTAATGTGGCGACAACTTAAACCAACTAGGAGTAAATTATGAAAAAAAGCAGCGTCGTGTTCTCTTTATTTCTTATGGGGTTTACGATGACGACGTTTGGAAATGAGTTAGTTTCAAATTCCCCTGCTGATGCAAAAGTGTATTTTATTGAGCCTATGGACGGACAAGCTGTACCACAAAGATTTAAAGTAAAATTTGGTCTGAGTGGGATGGGCGTAGCGCCCGCAGGAACAAACCGCAAAAACACTGGCCATCATCATGTTTTAATTGATGGAGAAGATTTGCCTGATATGACTAAACCACTTCCCTCTACAGATAAAATTAAGCATTTTGGTGGAGGGCAAACTGAAACAGAGCTAGTACTTTCTCCTGGGAAACATACTTTGCAGCTCCTTTTAGGAAACTATGCACATATTCCTCACAATAAACCAGTTCTTTCTAAAAAAATAACTATTACTGTCAAGTAATCCAACAAGGCAAATTTAACGGACAAGCCGTTGACTCGCGACGTTGAGGTCTTAAGCGATAGATTTTTTAGGTATGATTATAAAAAGCAGATGTTAGGAAACACTACCAGCTAAACAACACCCACTGTGGGACGATGATATCATCATAAATATTATTCGTTCGACCTTCCATCACCCCATCACCATCTCTGTCTATCAGGTAGTAAGGTGGGCCGAATGCGGGAACGATCTTCACCATGTACAGATTGCCATTGACACGATACTCGGTGATGATCGCATCATCTCGACGAATGATGGTGATCTCGGGTTCAAGTGCTTCGCCACTTTCGACAGGATCAGGTAAAACAGGGGGCTCTGGAACAGGCTCAAATTCTTCTTGATCATCGGCAAACACTAAGGCGGGTGCTATCAGCAAGGTGCTCAAGCCTAACTTTAACATCAATAATTGTAATTTTTTCATCTACCTCTTCCTTATTCTATCAGCCTGATTTGGACTTATTATTATATTGCCAGTGTAACAAAACCATTCTGTAAAACCATATCAATTGCGGCAAATTCAGCAGAAATCGACCTTTCAAGCCATCTTGACTCGGGCCAGAATGGCCTGGCCTGAATCGTTGGGCAGATTTCATTTGATCATTCATAATACGGGCACAATAAAATCATGTTCGAGTCGCGCGGTCGCTTCAGGAATTTAAACAACAAAGATGGATAATAAAACATTCGTTCTGGTCGATGGTTCATACTATATGTTCCGCGCTTATCATGGTATGCCAGAGTTGGCTAACGCTAAGGGCGAGCCTACCGGGGCGATTTTTGGCGTCATCAATATGCTGCGTAAGCTATTCAATGAATATCAACCAGATTATCTCGCAGTCGTCTTTGATGCCAAAGGCAAAACTTTTCGCAACGATCTCTACAAAGAATATAAAGCACATCGCCCCCCTATGCCAGACGATCTTGTCTGCCAGATCGCACCTATCCATGACATCATTCGCGCACTTGGTCTTCCCCTGTTGATCATTGATGATGTAGAAGCCGACGATGTCATCGGGACGCTTGCAACCCAGGCCAGTGAACAAGGTTTAAAAACCTATATCTCATCGGGTGATAAAGACCTTGCGCAACTGGTTGACGATCATGTTCGTCTGGTCAATACCATGAGCAATACTGTTCTGGACAAAGACGGTGTCCGCGAAAAATATGGCGTGCCACCTTGCGCCATTATTGATTTTCTCGCATTAATGGGTGACAGCGTGGATAACATACCGGGCATCCCCAAGGTCGGTCCTAAAACGGCGGTCAAGTGGTTAACACAATACGAAACACTGGAAGAAATTGTTCATCATGCTGATGAGATCAAGGGCAAGGTTGGAGAAAGTCTGCGTACAAACCTGGATCAACTCTATCTCTCGAAAAAATTGGTTACGCTGAAACTTGATGTTGACCTGGAATTTAAGCCGCATGAGCTTATACAGAAGGATCCCGACAATGAGGCTCTCAGAGACGCCTACTCCAACTGGCAGTTCAGAAGCTGGCTCTCTGAGCTGGATCAAACAGAAAATAATAATGACAAACAAGCTCAAACTCGGATAAGGAAAGAATCCTCCCCAACCAGTTCGAAGGAAGAAAATCCTATCGCTACACCAGTGCCCACCCACAAACCGATGCTTAAAATCACAAGCACAGATAAGCAAGAGTACGAAACCATATTCACAGGGGAGGCTCTGAATCGCTGGATAGATAAACTGGAACAGTCAGATCTTTTTTCTTTTGACACGGAAACAACAAGTCTCGACTATATGGAGGCTCAACTGGTTGGCCTTTCCTTTTCAACCGAGCCAGGCGAAGCCGCCTACGTTCCCGTTGCGCATGATTATGAAGGCGCACCTGAACAATTATCGCGCGAGCTGGTATTGGAAAAACTGCGGCCGCTGCTTGAAGATGTGAATAAGGCCAAGCTTGGTCAGAATCTAAAATGCGATAAAAATATTCTGGCAAATTATGGGATTGAACTGAAAGGTATACAGCATGATTCCATGTTGCAGTCATATATATTGGACAGTACTGCCAGTCGCCATGACATAGATTCGCTCGCGTTGAAATATTTACAGCGTACGACCACACACTACGAGGATGTCGCAGGCAAAGGTAGTAAACAAATCCCGTTTAATCATGTGGCCATTGAACAGGCGGCTCCCTATGCCGCAGAAGATGCCGATATCACCTTGCAACTTCATCAGAATTTTTGGCCGGAATTGCAACGAAATGAAAAATTACAGCATGTTTATGAAACCATAGAAATTCCTCTTATCTCTGTTCTGTCCCATGTTGAACGTAATGGTGTTGTGGTCGATGCAGAAATGCTCACCCAGCAAAGCCATGAACTCGCATCTCGTATGTCCGAGATTGAACAAGAAGCTCATGATCTGGCAAAACAGACTTTCAATATTGGTTCACCGAAACAGATACAAAAGATTCTTTATGATGATATGCAGCTACCTGTCCTGGCAAAGACCCCAAAAGGACAGCCCTCAACAGCAGAGTCTGTGCTCCAGGAACTGGCACGAGATTATGATTTGCCGCGTTTAATTCTAGACTACCGCAGCCTGAACAAATTAAAAACTACGTATACCGATAAACTGCCTGGACAAATCAGTTCCGTAACCGGACGGGTGCACACTTCCTATCATCAGGCTGTTGCAGCGACGGGTCGACTCTCTTCTTCCGATCCAAATCTGCAAAATATCCCCATCAGGACTGAAGAAGGCCGACGTATTAGACAAGCATTTATCTCGCCTTCAAATTGTGTGTTGCTAGCTGCAGATTATTCCCAGATAGAATTACGCATCATGGCACACCTCTCCAAAGACAAAGGCTTGCTGGAGGCCTTCAACAATAATGAAGATATTCACAAGAAGACAGCGTCTGAAGTATTTGCAATAAAGCCAGATGAAGTCAGTAAAGAACAACGTCGTGCCGCGAAAGCAATCAATTTTGGTCTGATTTACGGCATGTCTCCTTTTGGTCTCGCTAAACAACTTGGCATCAGAAGGAATGAAGCCAAAGAGTATGTTGATCGTTATTTTGAGCATTATCCCGATGTTAAAAACTACATGGAAAAAACCCGTGAACAGGCCAGAGAACAAGGTTATGTTGAGACGGTTTTTGGACGGCGCCTATACCTGCCCGAAATTAATGCTCGCAATGCAGCGCGTCGGCAGTATGCAGAACGGACGGCGATCAATGCGCCAATGCAAGGGACTGCCGCAGATATTATCAAGCGTGCGATGATAGACATTGAGGTCTGGCTGAATAAAGAGCATCCTGACGTTAAACTGATTATGCAGGTACACGATGAACTGGTATTTGAAGTGCCGGAAGGGAAGGTGGAGACGCTTGAGCCCAAGATCAGAAACATAATGACTCGTGCTGCAGAATTGTCTGTGCCCTTGCTGGTGGACATTGGCACCGGCAAGAATTGGGATGCGGCACATTGAAAACAGGGAGACTCTGCGTCAGGCCATTTTCTAATACACATGTCTAATACACCCACCTTATTGAGATAAACTTGTACTGAGATAAGACCGCGATATTATTTCCCGAGGCACTATTTCAAACAAACAAAAAATGAACTATCAATAATCCCCAGACAAAGTGCTTATCCCCGTATAGAATTAGTCTAAAGGACATAACAATGCTCTTAATTCCAGCGATTGATATTAAAAATGGCAAATGTGTGCGGCTGCGCCAGGGCCGAATGAACGAGGAAACTATCTATTCAGATAATCCGCTGGATATGGCTAAACGTTGGGTGGATGCAGGCGCGAGGCGCCTACACCTGGTTGATCTGGATGGCGCGCTGGCTGGCAAACCTGTCAATTCAGCCGTTGTACACGACATCGCGGAAGCCTTTCCGGATATTCCCATTCAAATCGGTGGTGGAATTCGTGACGAAGATACGATTCAAACCTATCTGAATGCAGGTGTCAGTTATGTCATCATCGGTACAAAGGCCGTGACCACACCGCATTTTGTTTCGCATGTTTGCCTGGAATTTCCCGGCCACATTATCGTCGGTCTTGATGCAAAAGATGGCAAGCTTGCAACCGACGGCTGGTCAAAACTCTCACACCATGATGCCACTGATATGGCCAAACGTTTTGAAAATGATGGCGTCGTTTCTATTGTCTTTACCGATATTGGTCGTGACGGAATGATGAATAGTGTCAACACAGAAGCAACCGTTGAATTATGCAAACACATTACAATTCCTGTGATCGCCTACGGTGGAATCACAAATCTGGATGATATACGTTCACTTTCTGAAGCAGCGGAAGAGGGCATCGAAGGTGCAATCACCGGGCGGGCAATCTACGAAGGTACGCTTGATTTTGCAGAGGCGCAAAAACTGGCCGACGAAATCTGTACCTACACCAAAAAACAAAAATAATTCTGGCAAAATAACCCTATAAAAATGACCCGAATAAAATGACACTAGCCAAACGCATTATTCCCTGCCTCGACGTTGATGCCGGTCGTGTTGTTAAGGGCGTGAAGTTTGTTAACATAAGAGACGCGGGCGATCCCGTTGAGATTGCCAGACGATATGATGAGCAAGGTGCTGACGAAATAACATTTCTGGATATTACGGCGAGCAGTGATAATCGGGACACCATGGTTCATGTGGTTGAACAAGTTGCGAGCCAGGTGTTTATCCCGCTAACAGTCGGTGGCGGTATCCGCACATTGGATGACATACGTCGTATGTTGATCGCAGGTGCTGACAAGATCAGCATTAATACTGCTGCAATCGAAAACCCCGGTTTTGTTAGAGAGGCTTCAGATCGTTTTGGCGCACAATGTATTGTTGTTGCCATAGATGCTAAATGCACTTCATCA
>CAYRXP010000058.1:2398-9534 GCA_964428145.1 uncultured Enterobacteriaceae bacterium | reverse complement strand
TTGACTTACACTGTTGCCCAGCCATTGTTGCCCTGAATGAAAAAAAGAATTCATTACCACCCCCCAAATAATTCTTTGGTGAAACCGTGTTTTATATAGGTTTGATGTCAGGCACTAGCATGGATGCAATTGATGCATCTCTGGTTCGTATCGTAGAAGATGAACTGGAAGTTATCCAATATCAGCAAATCCCTATTTCAAAAAATCTTCAGCTAAAACTCAAGTCGGTCAACACGACATCTTCCCTGGACGAGATATCAGAACTTGATGTCATTATGGGAAATCTTTTTGCGGAAGCCGCACTCCAAATTATTGAAACTGGGAATCTATCGCCTGAAGATATCAATACCATTGGTAGCCACGGCCAAACAATTCTACATTTGCCACATGAGTCACATCCGCGCACCTTACAGATTGGTGATCCAAATATTATTGCCTATCAAACAGGTGTCACGACAGTCGCAGATTTTCGGCGTATGGATATTGCTGCAGGTGGAGAAGGCGCACCTCTTGCTTCTGTATTCCATCAATGGTTTTTCAAAAATGAAGAAAGTGAACGAGTCATTCTGAACATTGGCGGTATGTCCAACATCACAATACTACCTACCAGCAAAAATGCAGGTATCACAGGATTTGATACGGGGCCAGGAAATGCACTGATGGATGATTGGGTACAGCGACATCTTAGTCATGATTTTGATCGTGATGGAAAATGGGCAAAGTCTGGCCAATGTCATCAACAGTTACTATCTACATTACTTGATGAAAGCTATTTCGAAACGATCCCACCGAAAAGTACCGGTAAGGATTTTTTCAACATACAATGGCTCGATAAAAAATTGTCACAATCAAGCGAAAACATTACACCACATGATGTACAGGCAACATTGCTTGAACTTAGTGCTGTTACGATTCGTGATGCGATAGAAAGTTATGCAGCAGACTGTAATGAAATCCTGGTTTGTGGGGGAGGCGTGCATAACAAAGTTATGATGAATCGCCTACGCGAGTTACACCCCGCATTGGATATTTGTTCTACTGAAAAACATGGCCTCAACCCGGACGCTGTTGAAGCCGTCGCTTTTGCATGGCTTGCGAAACGCCGCATGGAAAAGCAACCGGGTAACCTGACCTCAGTCACAGGCGCCGATGAACAAGTTTTGCTTGGTGCTATCTACCAGGCATATTCTACCCGGCAAGAATTGAACATTTAAACTGAAAAGGATGAGCCACAACCACAAGTGGTCGTCGCATTAGGATTGCGGATAACGAACTGAGCACCTTCCAGACCTTCCGTGTAATCGATCTCACCGCCTACCAGATACTGGAAACTCATTGGATCAATGAGCAATTTCACATCACCTTTCTCAATGACAGTGTCACCCTCTGTAATACTCTCATCAAAGGTAAAACCATACTGAAAACCAGAACAACCGCCACCACTGACGAATACTCTCAACATCAATGCATCATTGCCCTCTTCCTCGATTAAGGATTTTACCTTTGCTGCTGCCTCATCAGTAAATATCAATGGGTCAGGAATATCTGATTCAGGCACATCTGTCTCAGGGGCATCGGCTATGGTTACTTTTTTTGGGTCTTTCTTTTCTTTTACTGTACTCATTATCAGTTTCTACCTTCATTCGTAATTATCGCTCGGCATTGTCTCTATTCCGAATCATTCTAGATCGTCCAGTGGATCCACATGCCCTAGCGCCAACGGCACATCATCGGGAACCTGTGTATGCACAAGCTTACCATTGACCTCTGCGCCTACGGCCATCTCAATTAGATTATAGTACACATTCCCTGCGACACGTGCCTTTGATGCAAGTTCAACATGCTCACCGCCATGAACATCGCCAATGACAACACCGTTTAGTACAACAAAGGGGGCTCTTATCTCACCTTCAATCGTTCCACTTTCTGTCAGTTGAACTAATGACTTACCATCATTCTCTGCAATAACATTGCCTTTTATTGTTCCTTCGACATACAATCCACCGGAAAACTTTATATCCCCAACCACCTCACTATGTGGTCCAACTAACGTATCCATTCGTGTGGTTTTTTTGTTTTTCCCCTTGCCCAACATCTTAAATCTCTCCTCTACTGATTCATTGCTTCTGACCAATCGAAAACGCGCTCTATTGCAGACGCCCTTTTCTTCCCATCTGGACGAGCCCGGACTATCACCCTATGCGCAACAAAGCCCTCGGGCAACACAATACTGCCCTCTATACGCTCAAAACTACTAAACTTGAAGTCCAACGATAATGATTCAGATAAGGTCAGTTCCCGAATGTCAATCGTTCTGGCAACATCCTCCTGAACCCCTTCCAGCAGTATAGACAATTTACCCGTTATCACCTTATCACTTTTTGACACATGGGTTAATATAAGCTTGAAATAATAACTCCTGGGTTGGGATGTTTCTTCAATACGCAATCCCAGTATGTTTAACCCCTTGGATTCGCCTGTAGAAGTCATAACGCCCTGGTAGAACTCGAGTTCCTTTCTCAGCTTATATATCTCATCCTGTTGCTCGATCATGCCTTTCTGAAGATTTGCAATAGTTTGCCTTTCTACTTGTGCTGTTCTTTCGAGCATCACAATGCGTCCTTCCAGTTCGATGATTGTATTTTCCATCGTCTTATTATCTTGCCACAACTCTTTACTCTTTTTGGCTTCAGACAGACTCGATATGATGTATGACCACTGACTTTTGTCGAGAAAAATCCATGTCGTAATAGATATCAATGCACAAGATGCAATGATCACAGCAATAATTTGTAGTGGTCTGTGCTGCTTTATTACCAGTTTTCTTGATAGGCTCACTCTGATACTACCTTATTCGGAAGTTAGATCATTAACAAAAAATATAATTAAAACGAATCTGCAAATGATATTGTTTTATGGGTAAATTGCAGGAAGGTTAAGCCCCATCACCTCACCCAGACCGAACATAATATTCATATTCTGAATTGCCTGACCTGCTGCACCTTTCACCAAATTATCGATGACAGATAAAACAATGAGTTTGTCGCTATTCTGTGCTTTATGGATTGCGATTCGACACATATTGGATCCCCGTACTGAACGGGTATCTGGCTGTGAGCCCTCCGGGAGAACATCAACATAGGGTTCATCAATATAACGTGCCGTATACATTTTGGTGATATCGACGTTTGCCTGGTTTAAGTGCGCATAAAGTGTTGCAAAGATACCTCTCACCATCGGTACTAAATGAGGCACAAATGTGAGATCAACAGCCTGCCCGGAACAAATACTCAGAGACTGACATATTTCGGGTAAGTGCCGATGACCAGCAACACCATATGCTTTAAATGTTTCACTGGCTTCGCTGAAAAGATTCTCCATAACCGCCTTGCGCCCTGCACCACTAACACCGGATTTGGCATCTGCAATGAGTGTATTTAAATCAATAACCCCATTTTCCAATAAGGGTAAAAACCCAAGCGTTATCGCTGTAGGGTAACACCCAGGATTCGCCACCAGATCCGCCTTGGCTATCTGCTGCCGATTCATTTCTGGCAAACCGTAAACAGCCTTTTTTAACAATTCTGGTGCAGCATGCTTAACGCCATACCAATGCTCCCACTCTTCAGCTTTCTGCAAACGAAAATCGGCAGAGAGATCGACAATCTTTACACTTGCATTCAACAATTCTGGGATCTTGTACATGGATGTCGCATGAGGAGTAGCAAAAAATACGACATCGCATTCTTTCAGTTCAGGGGAATCATGATCAGAAAATTTTAAATCCAGATACCCAGACAAACTTGGGAAAATATCAGTTACGTATTGGTCTTTCTCAGCATTTGAAGTAACAACATGGATATCGACTTGCTTGTGACCAACAAGCAGGCGCAATAACTCGACACCGGTATATCCGGTCGCACCAACAACACCTACTTTTAAAATTTTACTACTCACCATATTTGTGCCTGTTTTTTTTGATTCATCAAAAACTGTCAATTGTGTCTAAGTACCAACTACGCCCTATACCCAAACCACCTGGAAATGTAGTTTGGGTATAAGCAAAGAAAGCGGCCAGGGCCGCTTTCAATAAAGTGTTCTACCGTTATGGTTATTCTTGTTGAAACAACTGAATAGATCAGATATTTCGCAAATCAGGTTAATATTTGCCGATTTTGGTGTCAAGAGAATATTCAGGCCATCAAGATTCCTGGAAAGGCAAGCTATTTACTCATTTTGAAGAACAAATGCGTTTTTATCCAGTCAAAACGACCATAAGCCTTCCGTGTTGCGCTAAAATACCCAAACTGAATTCAGGAAATAACTTATGGACACCATATCAATTATTGCATTAACGATGGGAGCCGCGTGGGCCAGTGGCATTAACCTTTATGCCACTATATTTATGCTCGGTTATCTAGGAACGACAGGGAATATTGATTTACCACCAGATTTAATGGTCGTCACGGATCCTCTAGTGATGACTTCCGCAGGTCTGATGTACTGTGTTGAATTTTTTGCAGATAAAACCCCGGGTGTCGATACCGCATGGGATGCACTACACACGTTTATAAGAATTCCACTTGGTGCAGTGCTAGCCATGGGTGCAGTCGGTGAAATGACCCCTGCTGTTGAACTGGCTGCGTTTATTGTTGGTGGCTCACTGGCAGCTGCCACCCACGCGACCAAGGCAGGCAGTCGAATCGTAATTAATTCATCACCTGAGCCCGTGACTAACTGGACTGCCTCCATTGGTGAAGATCTACTGGTTATTGCAGGGTTGTGGACGGCGTTAAATTACCCTGTTGTATTCCTTGTCTTACTTGTCATGTTCATTGGCTTAATGATCTGGCTCTTGCCCAGAATATGGAGAGGGATTCAACGCATTTTTAATAGCATCAAAAATTTCTTCAGCGGGGATCTAAAAAAAGAAGTCACTGAATCTGCGAATGAAATTATGAGTAATACTGATAATTGACCCTATAATAATTAATTCCAAATGAACAAGCGATCTCTGATTGCAATATCACTTTTCGTATTACTAACAGCTTCTATTATCTGGTTATGGGTTTCACCGGGCGGTATTAGCCGGGCACCTGATATCAAACTCACCATAACAGATGGAAGCATCATTGATTTGCAACAACTACGTGGCAAACCGGTATTAATAACTTTCTGGGCAACCTCCTGCAAAGGTTGCGTTCGTGAAATGCCCCACCTGATTGCACTTTATGATGAGCTTTCTGATGATGGGCTAGAGATAATTGGTATTGCCATGCCCTATGACCCACCAAGTCAGGTGGTTAAAATGATTTCTGAAAGGAAAATTCCTTATCCCATCGCGATTGATATTGAGGGGAATGCTCTGCTTGCTTTTGGTGGTGTGATCGTGACACCAACGTCTTTTCTGATTGCGCCAGATGGTACCATTGCCAAACACAAAATTGGCGAGATGGATATGCATGAACTACGTAGCATGATAATCTCAATGTTACCGAATCAAAATATAGTCGGTAACAATCATCAGGTTCCCGTTCCTACGCCTTCATCCTGATTAAGACCTGACGAGATGCTCTGGTTAAAAGCACTACATCTCATTTTCATGGTGACCTGGTTCGCGGGCCTGTTCTATCTCCCACGACTTTTTGTCTATCACACCATGAGTGAAGATCAACCTAGCCTTGACCGTTTCAAAATCATGGAGCGAAAATTATTCTTTGGCATTATGACCCCAGGTGCAATCCTGACCATCGTCTTTGGCCTATGGACCTGGTATGCAAATGGCTGGGGTGCGTATGCGGGAACACAATGGCTTCATGTGAAACTGGCACTGATACTGGTGTTGGTCATTTATCACATCTACTGTGGCAAGTTATTACTGGATTTTAAACATGATCGTAATCGACACGGTCACGTTTTTTATCGTTGCTTGAATGAGTTTCCGATACTCATCCTGGTTGCAATTATTATTCTGGCAGTCGTCAGGCCTTTCTGATTGGGGACAGGCTTAAGCCTATCCCTTACAACTAGATTTCTATCATCTCAAAATCTGCCTTTGTTGCGGCACACTCCGGGCAAACCCAATCATCGGGGACATCTTCCCATAGTGTGCCGGGTTCAATGCCATCTTCTGGCCATCCTTTTTCTTCTTCATAAACAAAACCACAAATTGCACACATGTATTGCTTCACAATAAAGCCCTTTCATTCGTCATTAATAAATGGATTCGGCATACTACAGTACATATGATTCCTTTAAAATGACTAACATGGATCACCCTACTATTCAAAAACCTGTTGTTCTTGTATTGGCGGGACATGACCCTTCCGGTGGCGCAGGCATTCAGGCGGACATTGAAACACTGGCCGCGCATGGTTGTGTTGCGACTTCGGTTATCACATCCCTGACCGCCCAAAATACACAATCATTTTCATACCACCTCCCTCAAACAGCGGTAGATTTTGTCAATCAAGGCAAACTCGTACTTGAGGATATCAAGATCGATGCATGTAAAATCGGAGCGATTGGTTCTCCAGAACTTATCCAGGCGATCCATGAAATGATCACCGATCAATCATTCCCTGTCGTGCTTGATCCGGTTCTGCACTCATCAACAGGCCATGATTTTGCCAATGAAGAGATGTGCGCCTTGCTCTGTGAGCTTATCTTGCCATTCGCTACGGTGATCACGCCCAATCGTGACGAGGCGATGGAATTAACGGGAGAATTGAAACCACAAGCAGCCGCAGACAGATTGCTTGAGATAGGTTGTAAAAACATTCTGATTTCAGATGTGGAAGATTCTGAAAAAAAAATCATTAACTATCTGGTTCAGAAAGACGGACAGTGTCAAACATACACATGGGAACGTTTGCCTGGAAGTTTTCATGGTTCAGGTTGCACACTTGCCTCTGCGATTACTGCAAACCTCGCCAAAGATATCGAACTCATCTCCGCGATTGAACAAGCACAGGAATTCACCTGGCACAGTCTTAAACATGGCCTACAACTCGGCAAGGGACAAATGCACCCAAATCGTTTTTTTAATCAGACAGAAAATAAATAGTCGTGAGACTTAAAATGAAAGGGCTTTATGCCATCACTGACACGGAACACCTCAGTTCTGAAAAAATGTT
>CAYRXP010000058.1:0-2298 GCA_964428145.1 uncultured Enterobacteriaceae bacterium | reverse complement strand
CTGGGTAATAATGCAATGATTGGTGTTTCCTGCTATAACGATCTGGATAGAGCAAACGAAGCAGTGATGGCTGGTGCGGACTACCTGGCTTTCGGTGCATTCTTCCCCTCCCCAAGCAAGCCTGATGCCGTCCATGCAAAACCGGAGATCATCGGTAGGGCCAAACAACAATTTGATCTCCCTGTAGTTGCCATTGGTGGCATTACACCGGAAAATGGACAGCCTTTAATTGATGCGGGTGCTGACATGCTGGCTGTCATTAGTGGACTCTATGCTTCAGAAAGTCCGTTTAATACAACAATAAAATACGTCAATTTATTTAATTAATCACTGAACATACGACTGAAATATAGGTATGACTAATAATTTATTTAAAGCCGCACAAGAGCACATCCCCGGTGGCGTTAACTCACCAGTCCGTGCATTCAAATCCGTTGGCGGTGATCCGGTATTTTTATCCAGGGCGCAGGGTGCTTATGTTTATGACAGCGATGGAAAACAATATATTGATTATGTAGGTTCGTGGGGTCCTATGGTTCTGGGTCATGCTCACCCTGACGTGATCAAGGCCGTACAGGAGACTGCCGCAAATGGACTCAGTTTTGGCGCACCGACAGAACTTGAGACGCAAATGGCCAACAAGATTTGCGAGATTATGCCGAATATTGAAAAGGTACGCATGGTTAGCTCTGGCACAGAGGCCGCCATGAGTGCGATTCGACTTGCCAGAGGTTTTACTGGTAGGGACAAGATTGTTAAATTCGAAGGTTGTTATCATGGACATGCAGATTCGCTCCTGGTTAAAGCGGGTTCAGGTGCATTAACACTGGGTGTACCTACCTCACCCGGCGTTCCTGCTAATCTTGCTCAACACACGATCACCTTAAGTTATAACGATTCAGATCAAGTTAAAGCTGTCTTCAATGACGTCGGCGATCAAATTGCAGCAGTCATTGTTGAGCCCATCGCGGGCAATATGAATTGCGTTCCTGGTAATCAGGAATTTTTAAATACACTGAGAACAGTCTGTGACGAAAATAAAAGTGTGTTGATCTTTGATGAAGTCATGTCCGGTTTCCGCGTTGCACTGGGAGGCGCACAATCTATTTACAACATCACACCGGATCTTACAGTATTAGGCAAAATCATCGGCGGCGGCATGCCAGTAGGTGCATTTGGCGGCAACGAAAATATCATGGATCACATCGCCCCGGATGGCCCCGTCTACCAAGCCGGTACACTTTCAGGTAACCCCGTTGCCATGAGCGCAGGATTAACGACATTAAACTTAATCTCGGAGCCAAACTTCTTCGAAGAGTTAACAGAGATAACCCTCTCCCTGACCAATGGCCTACAAAAAATGGCAGATGCAGCAGGCATACCTTTCACCACCAATGCCGTCGGCGGCATGTTCGGATTGTTTTTCAGCGAAGCAGATTCTATTACTACATTTAATCAAGTCATGAACTGCGATCAGGAACGATTCAAACCCTTCTTTCACGGAATGTTGGAAAAGGGTATCTACCTCGCACCCTCGTCATTTGAAGCAGGATTTGTTTCAAAAGCGCACAGCGATCAAGACATTGAGAAAACGATCATCGCCGCAGGTGAAGTAATGAAAGAATTGTAGGGATGATAAACCTGTAAACAAGATTTAATGAATTAGCTCACAATTCATTGAATCACCGCCTGCTCTCGACCAGAAAGAGTCAGACATCTGACTGCCAATGAATGTCTGCTTAATATTGCGATCTCAACCGGTCGACGCAACACATGCACTAAATCTACTTGCCGGTGTTTCAAATCCTAATGTCTTGCGTGGCCGTTCATTTAACTGACGAGCCACTGCATTTAATCTTGCTTGTGAGTGACCCGATAAGTCAGTTCCTTTTGGAAAGTACTGCCTAAGTAAACCATTGGTGTTCTCATTGGAACCACGCTGCCACGGACTACTCGGATCACAAAAGTATACATCGATATTGGTTTCCATCGTAAAGCGTCTATGATCAGCCAGCTCTTTACCTCTATCCCAGGTCAGTGATTTGTAAAGTTCGCTCGGTAATTTCTTTGACTGTTTTATCAATGCCGACACCACACTTTCGGTATCTTTATTTTTGACCTTAGCCAGCATGACATAGCGGGTATGACGCTCAACCAGTGTCGCTATATAACTATTATTTGAGCCGGCAATCAGATCGCCTTCCCAATGACCTGGAACAGCACGGTCTTCCACTGATGCCGGTCGCTCCCGGATTGACGCCATATTGGCACAAGTCCAAGCCCTTTCTTTTTAAGGCT
>CAYRXP010000057.1:0-9564 GCA_964428145.1 uncultured Enterobacteriaceae bacterium | reverse complement strand
AAGCAATAATTCCCTCATTTCAATTTCCTCTGTGTAGTTTTTCGAATGCAAGCAAAATAATTCTTATTCTTACGCCATTCGGTTTTTTGAGATGACCTGATATTAAGATTACACTATCACTCAATATGATTTCAATAGTACTAAAATTAGATATAAACATCATTATTTTCAGTGGCTTATAAAAGAGACTACTTATCTTAAGATTTTAACCTTTATATTTCAAATTATTAGAATAGATAATTAAAGTTATTTATTAATCTATTTTAAAATAAACAATTATGCAAAATCACACTAAAAATATTGACCTACATGAGAAATCCAAATTTAATGCACTGGCGTCTGATTGGTGGGATCCGGAAGGTCAATTACGAACCTTGCATGATATTAATCCGACACGACTCACCTATATTGAAGACCATATTGATTTAACAAATAAAAAGATTCTTGACGTTGGTTGTGGGGGTGGTCTTCTCACAGAAGCAATGGCATTAAAAGGTAGTCTGGTGACGGGTATTGATATCAGTGAACAACCACTCGCGGTCGCTGATACACACGCGAAGCAAGCGGAATTGAAAATTACTTATATCAATACAACAGCTGAAGAATTTTCGTCCGATCACAGACATGTCTTTGATGTCATTACCTGTATGGAATTACTTGAACACGTTCCTGATCCAGCCTCTGTGATACATGCTTGCATGCACCTGATAAAGCCAGGTGGTTTGCTCTTTTTATCAACGATAAATAGAAATTTAAAAGCCTACGTACAAACGAAAATTGCAGCTGAATATATGCTGAAGTTACTTCCAGTGGGAACGCATGAATATTCAAAATATATACGCCCATCGGAACTTGCATCATGGTGTAGAGAGTCGGGTTTTACAGTCATCGATGTATCAGGGATTTCATATCTTCCATTCATCAGACATTGCCGACTCAAGGATAAACCTGATGTAAATTATCTTTTGTGTGCTCAGGCAAATCTTTAATCTGGTAAGTAATAAGCCATGATTTCAAGCATTTTTTTTGATCTTGATGGGACGCTCGCTGATACCGCCCCCGATTTGGCAACGGCCCTAAACCAGATTCTTCTGGAATGGGGCAAACCTACCCTGCCATTGGAGACGATAAGACCTGCCGTCTCACTTGGAGGAAATGCCATGATTAAACTGGCATTTGCAATTGAAGAAGATAATCCCGAATTTGCAGACCTTAGACAACGCTTTTTGGAGATTTATCACGAAAGGCTACACCAAGACACGCATGTTTTCCCTGGTATTGAAAAAGCCCTGGATTATATCGAAACAAATGACATGATTTGGGGAGTGATCACCAATAAACCAGAATGGTTAACCCACCCAGTCATGGAACAGTTGAGCCTCACTCAAAGGGCCGCGTGCATCGTCAGTGGTGATACCACTGAATTTAGAAAACCACATCCTGGACCAATGCTCTATGCTTGTGAGCTCGCTAAATGTGCCCCCGAAACATCGCTTTACGTTGGAGACGCGTTAAGAGATATTGAAGCTGGACGTGCAGCAGGAATGAAGACACTGATTGCTGATTATGGCTACATTGGCAAAGATGAAAATCCAGATGCATGGAATGCCGATGGCAGTATTTCAGAGCCTGAAGAAATTATTGCTTGGCTAGAAAAAGAAAATGGACTAGTCAGCTAGAAGGAACAGTAAGATTCCTGATCAATGTTTTTATTTAATGTTCTGTTGTAATGTCTTACTCAATAAATCTTACTCAGGAACCTTCTCCTGACAAAGTAAACCTCAATCTCACGCTCAAACGTCTCAATGTCTCGGGTCGGGTATTATCTGTCGTTAGAATAACGACCCGCTTGCGTTTTCCTTGCTTGAAGATCAAAACAAGCAAATGTGTATGCACAAATGATTCTGGCAATAAGGCAACGGGACAGCTCCCTGCTTTATTATCGATTATGTACCACTCATCCTTATCGTTCAGTAACAACTCAGCGGGATATTTTTTTGGCTGAAAAATAGTGGTGACATGCCAATAAACAAGACTGATCAATATCATAAACCACGCCATCTGCATCAGAAATAAAGGTATGTTGGAAAAGTATATGCAAACAAGAGCACCAATATGACTAGAATAAATGATTGCTATCACCCATTTTGACGGTTCTAGCGATAATCTGATTGGTCGTTCAAAATTTGTTTTATCTGATGCCATTTAGCCTCCTTGCCATAATCAATTATTTCCAATAATGCTGCGATGCACATCCTATTTTAAAGGTTTTTTGTCAACATAAATATCTAAAAATTAGGTAGATTCTGGTATGATTCGCCGTTCGTGATTCGGGTTCGTAACCAATTTCCTGGTTGGAATATTGGGTTGGGTTGAACTCAGAACATAGAAGAAATAATAAGACATGAATCCAAAAGATATCTCGGCAAAACAAGCGGCGAAAAAAAATGAGTCGGCAGGCAAGGGCGACGAAAATATTGAGCTAAAGCAGAAACATTCTGAAGAGCGGCCAAAAGAAATTGGCGGCCCGAAAGGACTAGAACCAACACGTTATGGTGATTGGGAGAAACGTGGCCGCTGTGTCGATTTCTAGCACCAGAAAAATACTATTGAATAGCACCAAATAATAATATTTAAGCATTAACAAACTTTTGAATTTCGGGCTTTCCGGAGACTAGTAATCTAGAAGGCTATGAGAGGTAAATACATTATGGCAACGGACAATCGCCCGCTATCGCCACATTTACAAATCTATAAACCACAACTCACATCTGTGTTGTCCATCACGCACCGTGGGACAGGTATATTCCTGACAGCGGGTGCTTTTTTTCTGACCTACTGGTTATTAGTGCTTGCCAGTGGACCAGAACAATTCGAAAACCTGCAAACACATATCTCGAACTGGTACGGCCAATGTATTCTCTACGCCTTTGTATTCTCCCTGTATTTTCATTTATGCAACGGCATACGTCATTTATTCTGGGATGTTGGCCTAGGACTCGAAATCGATACCGCGTACAAGACAGGATATGCCGTTGTCGCTGGTTCAATCATTCTTACATTACTCACCCTCTGTCTGGCTGCCGGAGGTGTAGCATGAATTTAAGTACACCACTTGCTAAAGCTCGTGGCCTTGGTTCGGCGAAATCGGGTACGCATCACTGGATTGCGCAAAGACTAACTGCCATTGCATTGATTCCACTCAGTCTCTGGTTTGTACTTTCTCTTGTTTGTATGGCGGACATGAGTCATAAAACGGCAATAGAATGGGTAAATTCACCGATGGTTGCTGTCTTTCTGTTACTTTTTATCATTGCCCTGTTCCATCATGGGCAACTTGGCCTACAAGTTGTCATTGAGGATTATATTGATTACAAGGCGATGAAAATCACAAGTCTCATTTTACTCAAGTTTATTTCATTTTTTGCCGGTTTAGCAGCTGCGATAGCCGTATTGAAGATTTATCTGGGGTCATAACAAAGTATGTCTAGTCAATACGAAATCGTGGAACATGAATATGATGTGGTGGTTGTCGGTGCAGGCGGTGCAGGGTTACGCGCGACCTTTGGTATGGCTGCCAAAGGGCTAAAAACGGCCTGTCTGACAAAAGTCTTTCCAACACGCAGTCATACTGTTGCTGCGCAAGGCGGAATGAGTGCTGCCCTTGGCAATATGGGTGAAGATGACTGGCGCTGGCATATGTACGATACCGTGAAGGGTTCAGACTGGCTAGGTGACCAGGATGCCATTGAATATATGTGTCGAGAAGCCATACCGGCTGTAATTGAACTGGAACATCAGGGTGTGCCTTTCTCAAGAACTGAAGAAGGAAAAATATACCAACGCCCTTTCGGTGGCATGACCACGAATTATGGCGAAGGCACTGCGCAACGCACATGTGCTGCAGCGGACAGAACGGGGCATGCGATTCTACACACCTTGTATCAGCAATCACTTAAACATGAAGCCGAGTTTTTTATCGAATATTTTGCGCTGGATTTGATCATGGATGATGATGTCTGCCGTGGTGTGCTTGCCTGGGATCTGGCTGAAGGCAAATTGCATATGTTCCGTGCGCATAGTGTCTGCCTGGCGACCGGTGGCTATGGTCGTTCCTACTTTTCGTGTACCTCGGCACACACCTGTACCGGTGATGGCAATGCCATGGTACTTCGCGCGGGTCTGCCTTTGCAGGATATGGAATTTATCCAGTTCCATCCGACAGGTATGTATGGTTCTGGCTGTCTGATTACCGAGGGTAGTCGTGGTGAAGGCGGCTATCTCACCAACTCCGAAGGCGAACGCTTCATGGAACGTTATGCACCTTCCGCCAAAGATCTTGCTTCACGCGATGTGGTGAGTCGAGCAATGACCATGGAAATACGTGAAGGCAGGGGCGTGGGCAAAGACAAAGATCATATCTTCCTGCATCTTGAACATTTGGGTCCGGAAGTGATTAACGAACGACTTCCAGGTATTGCCGAGTCCGCCAAAATATTTGCCGGTGTCGATATCAACAAGGAACCCATACCGGTGATTCCAACAGTGCATTACAACATGGGAGGCATCCCGACGAACTACCATGGTCAGGTCGTAACGCTTAAAGATGGCGATCCAGATGCCGTGGTTGATGGTTTGATGGCCATCGGTGAATGTGCCTGTGTCTCAGTACACGGAGCAAATCGATTGGGATCAAATTCATTGCTGGATCTCATTGTTTTTGGTCGTGCAGCTGCGAACTACGCTGCTGAAAATATCAAACCAGACACGCCACACAAAGAATTACCTGATGCGACCACTGACAAGCTAGTTGAAAAATTTGATCGCGTGCGCAATGCCAATGGGTCAAACTCTACGGCTGATATCAGAGTCGAAATGCAGCGCATTATGCAGAACAATGCAGCCGTTTTCCGTACCGGAGAAGTCTTGCAGGAAGGTATCGAATTACTTGAAAAGACCTCAAAGTCTTTTGCCGATGTTAGGATAGAGGATCGTTCCATGGTATGGAATACCGATCTTGTCGAGACACTGGAACTGGAAAATCTTCTGCAATGTGCCATAGTCAGTATTGTTAGCGCTGAAAATCGTAAAGAAAGTCGAGGGGGACATGCACGAGAAGATTTCGGAGAACGAGATGATGAAAACTGGATGAAACATACCCTGGCCTGGATAGACGATAATTATCAAGTGACATTCGATTACCGTCCGGTCCATATGTACACATTATCTGACGAGGTTGAAGTATTTCCACCAAAAAAACGCGTTTATTAATTAATAAGTGAAGTGTATTAATGTGAAAAGTGAAATGTTTATGAGTAAAATTTTTATAACAAAAAAGATGACTCTACTTGTATCAGAAAAGCTGATAAGCAATGTCATGTATATTGCCTCGTATTTATTTACGTTTCACTTATCATTCTTCACTCTTCAATTTTCTCAATTTGCGGAGTAAACCAATGGCTGAATTTACACTACCAAAAAATTCAAAAATTGAAAAAGGTAAAACCATCTCTGCTACCGATGGGGCTAAAAATAAAAAGGTATTCCATGTCTATCGTTGGGAGCCTGATTCCGGTAAGAATCCAAGCATGGATACTTATGAGATTGATCTGGGTAAATGCGGACCGATGGTGCTGGATGCCATCATCTATATCAAGAATGAACTTGATTCAACCCTGTCTTTCCGCCGTTCCTGCCGCGAAGGTATTTGCGGTTCGTGTTCCATGAATATTGGTGGCATAAACACACTGGCTTGCACAATGGCCATCGAAGATCTCAACGGTGATATCAATATTTACCCCTTGCCTCACATGCCTGTTGTTAAGGATCTGGTTCCTGATATGACAGACTTTTATGCGCAATATGCTTCCATCAAACCCTGGATGCAAACCCAGTCACCCCCTCCACCTGATCGTGAACGCTTACAGTCAAAAGAAGAACGCGCAGAACTGGATGGATTATATGAATGCATTATGTGTGCCTGCTGCTCTACCAGTTGTCCTAGCTATTGGTGGAGCAGCGATCGTTTTCTTGGGCCAGCGACCTTGCTACAGGCCTATCGTTGGATAGTGGATAGTCGTGACGAAAATACGGGTGAGCGTCTTGATGAACTTGAAGATCCATTCAGATTATATCGTTGCCATACCATCATGAACTGCACAAATACTTGTCCTAAAGGATTGAATCCGGCCAAGGCAATTGTTGAAATCAAGAAATTGCTGGTTGAACGCGCGGTATAAGGGTCCCGTATGATTCAACGCTCCAGATTGATCTGGCGCTGTCGGCGTGGTATACGGGAAATGGATATCCTGTTGCAGAATTACCTTGAGACACATTATGATGGCGCCTCATCTGAGGAACAAAACGTCTTTGAAGAGCTACTTGAGGAAACCGATCTCGATATCCTCTCATGGATAATGCAGAAAACAGCCCCCGATGAAAAATATATTAAACTCATTGCATCCATACGTGAATCTGCAGCGAATTCGAAGAAGAATTCAACTTAATAACTGACGCAATTGATCTAATGTACTCTACCTGGCAGGAATTTCTAGTGGCCCAAGGTGCTTTGCTTGAAGTTGGCAAGTTGCTCAATTTTCCAGGTGACGAAACCCCAGAAAACAAAACCAAAGATAACGATAACATTATCACTGATCTTTCTCATCTGGCAATTATCGAGATATCAGGTAACGATGCCGAAGATTTTTTACATGGTCAATTCACAATAAATATCGAACAGTTATCAAAACATCATTTGCAATTTTCGGCATGGTGTAATCCGAAAGGCCAGGTAAAAGCGACATTTTTCATCTACCTGCATGGGACGGAATTCTATATTTTGTTACCAGATGAACTTAAGGAATCAATTATTAAGCAACTGCAGATGTACATACTACGGGCCGATGTCAAATTAACAGATAAGAGTGATGAACTGATCAGGGTCGGATTACAAACGCATGATGCCACATTGCTTGCTGACATAATTGAACCGACTCCTGAGCAACAAGTGAATGTAACCCAGGGTCAAGTAACAACAAATCGTGGTCTTCACAGTCTGCTTACAGTCGCTCCGAACAACGAAGAAAATGCGTCTCGTTATATCCTTATCGGATCAGCAGACAGGCAAATTACCTTGTGGCAAGAACTCGTGAAACATTTCACACCCACCGGCACACCAGCCTGGGAATTACTGGATATAAAGGCAGCGTATCCCTGGATTACTACGCAAACCTCACAAAAGTTTTTACCACAGATGCTAAATCTGGATTTAATTGATGGATTAGACTATCAAAAAGGATGCTATCCAGGACAGGAAATTATTGCACGCCTGCACTTTCGCGGACAACTCAAACGCAATCTGTACCTGGCAACGTGCACGCTTGAAAACCGTTCTGAGATTGGACCTGAGATTGGAGACCCACTCTATGCCAATGATGATGAGCAAAGTGTTGGCACTGTAATCAATACGCAACAATCTGAAGATAAATATTATTTACTCGCCGTGATTGAAAATGATTCAGTAGAAAATAAGTTATCACTTCGTAGCTCTGATGGCCCAGGCGTGAACATACAACAGTTACCCTATTATGAGTAGGAATGATTTCTTCCAGCCAGTTTAAGCCAGCATGGTGGTTGCCCGGTGCACACGCACAAACTTTATGGCCCAGCCTTATGAGGCGGCCTGTTGAGATTGAATTAAGGTCTGAGAGATTAATACTACCAGATGATGATTTTATCGATCTGGCATGGACGAAACAAAACTCTAACAATATCGTGATTGTATTACATGGATTAGAAGGTTCTATTGATTCCAATTATGCCAGAGGCATACTCGCTGCTATTGATAAGCAAGGCTGGCGTGGTGTTTTAATGCAATTCAGAGGATGTAGCGGGGAACATAACCTAAAGGATCGCAGTTACCATTCGGGGGAAACGGGTGATTTGCGATTTCTTGTGAAAACATTGCGAGAACGTCATCCTAAATCAACATTATGTGCAGTTGGATACTCAGTGGGGGGTAATGCATTATTGAAATACCTGGGAGAATACAAAGACGATGCTTTGCTCAAAGCAGCTTTAGCAGTCTCTGTCCCTTATCTGTTATCAAATAGTGCTGCAAAACTGGAAAGAGGCTTTTCCAGAATTTACCAACGCCACCTGGTTAATCGACTTATTAATAAAACACAGAGTAAATTTAAGGACAGGCATGAGCCAGTTGAAATTGCAAACATCAACAAATGGAATACTTTTAAATCGTTTGATCATCACATCACTGCACCGATACATGGTTTCAAGAGTGGTGAGGATTATTATGAACAATCCAGTTCACGACAATATTTAAAACATATCACAATTCCTACGCTGCTGATTCACTCCAGGGATGACCCATTTATGATGGAAGATGCAATACCCAACCAAGATGATTTATCTGATACTGTAACTTTGGAATTATCAAATCATGGGGGGCACGTGGGCTTCATTAGCGGAAACACACCATGGAATGCAGAATATTGGCTGGAAGAACGCATCCCGGCATTTTTAGATACATACTTAGCTTGAAACTCATGTAGAATCTTTCGTTTATTTTAATTGTTTATATATCGGCTAATTTTTAGGCGTTTAATTTTTGGGATTTTGTGATCTAGTGAATTTACAAAGAACTATTTATTCAATTATTTTCGTAACATGTGTTGGTTTACTAGGCTTTGGTCTATACCTCGAGCATGCTGTTGGCCTTGAACCTTGCCCCTTATGTGTATTCCAAAGAATCGCATATATTTTGATTGCGATCTTGTCTCTTGTAGGAGTGATTCATAATCCAAAGAATTTCTTTGCGCCGATTTATAGCAGCCTGATTTTTATCATTTCAGTGTGTGGCGCAGGAATCGCCGGGCGACAAATCTGGTTACAACATCTGCCTGAAGATAAGATTCCTGAATGCGGGCCAGGACTGGAATATATCCTTGATGTGTTTCCAATAGCCGATGCGCTAAAAATGATACTAAGTGGTTCTGGGGAATGCGCCGAGGTACTGTGGCACTTTCTAGGATTTAGCATTGCGGAATGGAGTATTCTCTGCTTTATTAGCTTGTCAGTTGCGAGCTTAACAATACTTCTTCGTCAAAAAATGCGATCATTTGACCAACCTTAACTCAACAGCCAAGCATAGGACGAAAATAGAGAAAAAAATAACACTAGAATGGCATGCCACCGCCCAGGCCTTGCATCATTTTTTTCATTCCACCTTTACCGGAAAGTTTCTTCATCATCTTTTGCATTTGTTTAAACTGTTTTAATAAGCGGTTGACATCCTGTATCTGTGTTCCTGATCCCGCTGCAATTCTTTTTTTACGAGAACCATTTATTACCGCAGGCATTTTCCGTTCATACGGTGTCATTGAATTAATAATGGATTCCAGTTTGATGAATTGTTGATCACCTACCTGAGTATTCACATTTGCAGGCAAGCCGCTCATGCCCGGTAATTTATTCATCATGCTGGCTATGCCTCCCATACCACGCATTTGTTGCAATTGATCTCGAAAATCCTCAAGGCTAAATCCT
>CAYRXP010000056.1:6324-9574 GCA_964428145.1 uncultured Enterobacteriaceae bacterium | reverse complement strand
ATTAATACTGATTTCTCAAGGAATTATTCTCAAGAAATCGTTCGCATATAAAAGCGACAATTTCATCCGGGTTATTAATGTCAAGTATGGGTAAATTTGTTGCGACAGGTAAGGTGTCATCCGTTGCGACAGCAATGACATTTTTGTCATCAGGGAAAAACAAATCATTACCGAGGGAAGGTCTGATCAGCTCTATTTTTGGAATCGCTTCAAGTTTATATCCTTCAACTAATATCAGGTCAAGATTGTCCTGATCCATTCGCCAAATATGGTCTTGCAGACTAAATTCCTGATCTTTCCCAGCATCAACCATTAATGCCCAACGACTTGCTGATCCGATCAACATTTCACATGCACCCGCCTTACGTAATATGTAACTGTCTTTGCCAGGTTGATCGATATCGAATGTATGATGTGCATGTTTAATTATACCAACACGGATACCTTTGACGGAAAGTGCGGAAATTAATTTGACCAGGAGCGTTGTTTTACCTGTGCCGCTGTATGCTAAAAAACCGACGAGGGGTGTTTTTACTGAATTCATTCTTGTTTTAATTTAAGTTCTATCGCTGCCAGTTCTTCAGCTGAGTTTATATTGATAAAAGTCTCTGGTTGATCAGAGAAATCTGCAATAGCCAAATGATGTTTTTCGAACCACCTGTCTATTTTACGTTCACCATTATTCAAAAAATCAAGCATTGATGAAAGTAGTTCAGATTTCATTAAGGTAAAAACAGGCTGTAATCTGCCGTTAGAGAAGGCTGTGCATATTTCTGCATTTTCTTGCTGTAATGTTGAGTAAAGTTTATGTACAAGATTATCCGGGATCAAGGGAGAGTCACATGGTGCTGTAACGATAAAAGGTGTTTCTGATATCTGCAGGCCACTTGCCATCCCTGCTAGCGGTCCGCAATAGCCTTCAATTTGATCGGCAACAACCGGGAAACCATATTTTTCATAGGTCGTCTGGTTTCTGTTTGCATTGATAATAATGGCGTCCACTTGTGGCTCAATCGCATTTAAAACGTATTCGATCATTGGTTTCATGCCAAGTTGGATAAGTCCCTTGTCCTGTCCGCCCATTCGTCTTGCCCGCCCGCCGGCAAGAATGATGCCCGTAATATTTCCCGTGGCCATGTTGATTATTTTTGATGTGCTTTTTTTATATTTGCGACTTCAAATTTATCAGGCAGATCAACATCAAATTCAACATTTTCTGATCCGTTGTATATGAGAAAATGTTTACCTTTAGCCCGTGAAAACAGCGTAATCCCCATGTCACTTGCGATTTGCAGACCCATACGTGTAATACCTGAGCGCGAGAGCAGGGTAGAAATTCCCATTTGTGCCACCTTGATAACCATTTCTGATGTCAGGCGACCTGTTGTATAGAAAAGTTTGCCTACACCATCAATATCATTGAGCCACATCTCACCCGCTATTGCATCAACTGCATTATGTCTACCCACATCTTCTTTAAAAGAAATTATTTCCGTGTTGTGACATAAGGCACAGCCATGGACTGCACCCGCACTCTTATAGACATCGTTGTACGCATTCAGATTCTTTAACGTGGCATAAATATCTGATTGCTTAATTTTATGTGGTGTAATTTCGATGCTATCCAACTGTTCCATCATATTGCCAAAAATGGTTCCCTGCCCGCAGCCAGTGGTCACTGTACGTGACCCAAGTCGCTCATGCCAATCAGTATTCTCTTCTGTCGTTGTCACAACTGCGGCATTGACTTCCCAATCTACCTGGATCGATATAATTTCCTGGAGATTGTTGAAAAATTCCTGGTTTTTGAGGTAGCCGAGTGTCAGCAATTCGGGTTGGCAGCCCAGGGTCATTAATGTGACGATTTCGAATCGATCAACATAGATTGTCAGCGGCTGTTCATCAGCGATTTGCATGTCCCGATGGTTTTGATATTCATCAACAGCGAGTGCAGGTTGCGTGGGGTCTAGCCCGGCATCTGTCATTTCCGGACGGTAATTTGCGGACATACTATCCGCCAGTGACACTCATGTGTCGAAGAATAATGGGTTTGGCTTCCAGGTTAAAATCATGGCCTTTCGGTTTGATAGTCATCGAATCGCGTATGGCTTGTTTTAATCGATCCATATCACCCGGGTTGCCACGAACTACGCGGCGCAAATCGACAGAGTGTTCCTGCCCCAGGCAGAGTAATAATTTCCCTTCACAAGTGAGTCGGACACGATTACATTGATCACAGAAATTATGACTATGCGGTGAGATGAATCCCACACGTGTTTCGGTGTTGGGAATTTTATAGTATTTAGATGGCCCGCCCGTGCTTTCTGTGGTCGGGATCAAGGTCATTGATTTTTCAATATCAACACGTATCTGGTCGCTGGAGTAATATGCCTCTGCTCGATCGTGATCGCCAATGACACCGAGTGGCATTTCTTCAATAAAACTGATGTCGATATTTCTATCTATTGCGAACTGGACGAGATCAATAATCTCATCATCATTACGGTTCTTCAGAATCACAGTGTTGAGTTTAATGCGTTCGAAACCAACATCCATGGCCATCTGTAAACCAGCCAGTACATCCTCGAGATTCCCTGTTCGGGTAATACGTTTAAATTTTTCTGCATTGAGAGAATCAAGGCTGATATTAATACGTTTTACTCCGGCATCTTTAAGTTGCTGTGCCAGTTTTGGAAGCTGTGAGCCGTTGGTCGTGATGACCAGTTCACGTAAGCCAGGGAGTTGCCCGATATCCTGAAATAATTTAATGACGTTTCTACGAATCAGTGGCTCTCCACCCGTAATTCGAACTTTATCGACGCCCAGTTCGATAAATGCCCGACCGATCGTTGCCAGTTCTTCGAGCGTGAGCAACTGTGCACGTGGAAGAAATTTCATTTCTTCGTCCATGCAATAGACGCAGCGGAAATCACATCGGTCAGTCACGGAAATTCGGACGTAATTTACCGTTCGACCAAATCTGTCGATCAGTTTTTCGCTGGGCTTAATTTGATCAGGCATTCGTTTATTTCCAAAACCTTATATTTCCAACACATTGAATATTAAGTAATTTCGTACTGTCTATTTTACACTGCTTGATGGTAAATTGCACTGTTGAAGCGGGGAGTATTATGGGTAAAGCATACGCATTGTTAAGATGCAATTACCCAAAATCACGGATTATAAGCTCTCAGATAAGTGTGCTATATTCGTGCCTGTTTACACCACTGAACAATAAAATTGCACCACT
>CAYRXP010000056.1:0-6224 GCA_964428145.1 uncultured Enterobacteriaceae bacterium | reverse complement strand
TAAGTGTGCTATATTCGTGCCTGTTTACACCACTGAACAATAAAATTGCACCACTGAACAACAAAATTGCACTACTAAGCAATAAAAAGCCAAGAAAAATAACTGGGGATAAATATGGCCGGACTCTTATCAAAAGAGCGAATCGTTGCCAAGGAGGGATTCAATCGCTGGCTGATTGCACCGGCTGCATTGGGTATTCATCTGTGTATCGGCTCCGTCTATGCCTGGAGCCTGTTTAACCCTGCCTTAATCAAGCGCCTTGGAGTCGTTACCAGCGCCGCTGATGATTGGACATTAAAAGGTGTTGTCTGGGTTTTTACCGTTGCCATCGTTTTCCTCGGACTTGCCGCAGCGATTGCGGGCCATTGGCTGGAAAAAGTCGGTCCGCGCATGGTGGGGGTGGTGGCCGCCTGTTGCTGGAGCGGTGGATTCTTCATCGGTGGGTTCGGTATTGTGACCGGTCAGTTGTGGTTGTTATATCTTGGTTATGGTGTTCTCGGTGGCTGCGGATTGGGTCTGGGTTATGTATCGCCAGTGGGGACACTGATTCGCTGGTTTCCCGATCGCCGTGGCATGGCAACTGGTATCGCCATTATGGGATTTGGTGGTGGTGCCATGATTGCCAAGCCGATGATAGAAGGCTTCCTCAGGTACTATCATAAACTGCCCGACTACCTTGGTAGTGTGGATTCATTAAAGCTGGTTACGGATGAAACCGGTCGCCGACTCACGGAAGTAGCTGGCGAAATGAAAGAAGTTGTCATCATCGGGGCTAATGATGTTGCTAATATGATCATCCCCGGTCAAGAAGGCGTTTATCTTGTAGGCACTGGTAGTATCGGTGTCGCGCAGACTTTTTTCACCATCGGCATCATCTATCTTGTGGTGATGTTATGTGCCGCATTTGGCTATCGTGTCCCACCTGAGGGCTGGAAACCAGAGGGCTGGGAACCTCCGGAAGAAGGGGAGCATCATGGCAAAATGATAACCATGCACCATGTGCATATCGACAAGGCGCTAAAAACCAGACAGTTTTATCAATTATGGGTGATCCTCTGTTTCAATGTCACCGCCGGAATTGGCGTACTGGCCGTAGCCAAGACCATGATGACGGATATTTTTGGCAGGACATTGCCCGATCTGGTTGACCTGAGATTTGCAGCAACCTACGTCTTGATGATCAGTGCTTTTAATATGGTGGGTCGTTTTTTCTGGGCCAGCATTTCGGACTATCTTGGACGCAAGACGACCTATTACATATTCTTCGTCCTGGGAATTATGTTGTATTGTTCCATTCCCTACACTGCGGCACAGGTCAGCGTGGATCCGTCCGTGATCTGGCTGGTTTATTTTTATGCAGCGACGTTGTTAATATTCACCATGTACGGAGGTGGCTTTGCCACGATACCTGCCTATCTGGCCGATGTATTTGGTACCCGGTTTGTTGGTGGCATACACGGCAGATTATTAACCGCATGGGCCAGCGCTGGCGTCTTTGGTCCTGTTGCCATTACGTCATTGCGTGAAATTTCCGTGAAAAATGCAATAGATGATCTGGTTTCCAAAATTGATCCATCTCAGTTTCAGGCCAAGTTTGGTGCCGGTGTCGAACAGTTGCAAATTCTGATTGATGCGAACACTGTGACCATTGCAAAACTCATGGAAATAGTTCCTGTTGGTACGATCGATCCGACACCGAATTTATATAACACGACGATGTACTTGATGGCGGTAGTGCTTTTTATCGCCTTGCTGGCCAATGCATTTATGCATCCGGTTGATGCAAAACATTATATGAAAACGTAGTTACTGATTCCGATTATTGAGGAGCAAGATTGTGGATATACCATTAACAAGCGCCACAGACGTATTTATTTTTATCATCTTCTGCTCTATCTATGTTTGTAGCATATTGTGGATCTTTGGTGATGTTGCAAGCAGGGGGGGTGGTACGAAAGGAATGATCTTTCCGCTATTGTTTGTTGTAGCCGGGACATTGGCCCTGATCAAAGGAGTTTACCTGGCATTGATCATCTGGCCAGTTGGCTATGTTGTTTGGTTTTTTATTAGACCCAAGACAGAAATCGAACTCACCGACTAGAACCTGTTTCAAAATTGCTGCGCTTGCCGATACTACGTTAAAAATGGACTCGGAATACTCATTTACTGATGTGTAAATTCCGCTTCCTCGTCCATTTTATGCCTTGTCTCGCCTGCGTTCGCTAATTTTGATTCCAGCTTTTAGAAAATTATCTAGTCCAAGTTTTATAGGGAGTTTTTACCAAACAAACGTTGTAGTAGCGGGCATCGTTTGAGACTTCTTCCCCAATCCATGAAGGTTTCTCAAATGTTTCATCAGGGGATGAAAGTTCAATCTCGGCAACAATGAGCCCCTTGTTGTCACCAGAGAAAACATCTATTTCCCAACGATGTTGCATATGTTTTACGATATATCGTGTTTTTTCAATAACAGGTTTAATACACAAATTGTCTATCATTAACTGAGCATCATCAACTGGAATGGCATATTCAAATTCTGTTCTGGTAATACCAAGTGTTGCGCTCTTGATATTTATATTTGCCTTGTCGCCCTGAATTCTGATTCTTGTTGAGCTGAATTCATTGCTCGCCAGGTAAGCTTGAATAATTTGCATATCAGATTCGACAATACCTCGCCAATCATCATTGAGGACCAAAAACTTTCTTTCTATCTCTGTTGCCATAGGATTGACTTTTTGTCTATTTCACTTGTTTGTCAATTACATATATTCTGCATAAGATATTTTATGAAATAATAATGAATACTAACTCAAAAATAACTAAAACATCGACAGTTGTAAGCTGGCGTGAGTCATATTCTGTTTTTGCAAAGCCTCGAGTCATTGGCATGATATTCCTCGGTTTTGCTGCGGGCTTGCCGTTTTTACTGGTTTTTTCAACTTTATCTGCATGGTTAAGAGATGAAGGTGTCGCAAGGACGACCATCGGATTTTTTAGCTGGGTAGGAATTACTTATTCAATTAAATTCTTTTGGGCGCCAGTGGTTGATCGTATTCCAATTCCGTGGCTAACAATAAAATTGGGTAAACGTCGTTCCTGGATGTTATTGGCACAAATTGTGATTGCTGCTGGTTTACTCGGCATGGCTGCCAGTGATCCCAGAACAGAATTGCTAATGATTGCTTTTTACGCATTGGTCGTAGCTTTTGGGTCAGCTACTCAAGACATCACTATTGATGCATACCGTATTGAGGCCATAGGCGATCGTTATCAAGGCGCTATGGCTGCAACCTACGTTTTTGGCTACAAACTCGCACTACTTGTTGCTGGAGCAGGCACCTTATACATGGCACAGGACTTCTCATGGCACTACGCATATACAATCATGGCATTTCTAATGACCATTGGCATGATAACCACATTAATTATTGCTGAACCGGAACATCAGCGAAACACAATTGCTGAAAAAGTAGAAAAACGGCTGGAAGCAACGTTGGGGTTGGACAAACAAAAAAGTTCTGCAGAGGGGATAGGGCGCTGGTTTGTCGATGCAGTTGTCAGTCCTTTTGTAGAATTCTTTGAACGAAATGGCCGAATGGCTCTAATCATACTATTGCTGATCGCAACATATAAATTAAGTGAAATCACGATGGGTGTGATGGCTTATCCTTTTTACATTGATCTGGGTTTTACCTTAAAAGAAATTGCCAATGTGGCAAAGATATTCGGTTTTTTTATGAGTATCACCGGAGCAGCGTTGGGAGGTATTTTTGTTGTTCGTTACGGGATTAAAAGGCCTCTGATGGTAGGTGCTATATTAATCATTCTTACAAACTTATTGTTCGTATGGTTAGCTGTCACTGAAAAAAGTATCATTTCTTTAGCGATAGTTATTTCTGCTGATAATCTCAGCGGTGGGCTCGCTACCTCGGCATTTATTGCTTACTTGTCCAGCTTAACAAACAGGGCTTATACGGCTACTCAATATGCGCTTTTCAGCTCATTAATGACATTGCCGGCAAAATTTATGGGTGGATTTTCTGGAATCGTTGTTGATGCAGCTGGTTATGCTTACTTTTTCTTATATGCCGGATTGCTTGGGATACCCGCTTTGTTGCTGATTATCTATATCCTTAAGCAGCAAGACATTTCTTAACCCAGCGCTAGGTTCACACAGGATTCACTATTTCGCAGCATGGCGTAAGAGTGAATCGCAACTAATAAATCTTCATCATTTATGCTTTATACTTGAAATTACTCAATGTGTATTGTGATTGTCATGCCCGTTATTTAATGTTGTGAACCATGACCATAACCTCGATTGTAGTGCTTGCCGTGTGATTGGCTATAACCATAGTGGTGCCCAGTGTGATGGTTATAGTTTCTATGACCATAGCTTCTATAATATGAGATATGGTGATAGCCGTTATACGGTTGATAATGATGACGATAGGTCAAAATTGGGCTGATGTGACGGTAATATATTGTAGGGTGGTAATTGTGGTGGCCATGATGATAACCATGTCCGTAACTGCCAATACTGATACTAATGCCACCAGCGTGTGCACCTACTGATAGCAAACTTAATGAGATGAAAAATAGTAGACCGTATAAAAGTTTTTGGAAATTATTCATGGTGAATCTCCGCTTGCTGTGCTTATCTATATGGACAGAGAGCTGAATAGATGGTTTCCGGGAATAATTCCTGTAATGTGGAGATCGAATACTGTGCCCAATGCAGATTTATTCTGCGTGCAAGCTGGATGGCTCAGGAAATACTGATGACTTTTGGTGAAAATATTACGAATTTAAACTTAAAACCTTCATCCGGTGGTGTTTTTACGATAAGTCTTGATGGTGAAATACTGTTTTCAAGGAAGCAAGAGGGAAGGTTTCCGGAGTCGAAAGAAATCAAACAGATGATCCGTGACCGGATCTTGCCAGAGATGGATTTGGGGCACAGTGACGAATAGCCACTAGAATTTTGATTTTCTTAATTTAGTTCTCTGGCAATCCTGATGCCGACATGGTCGTATCCGGCATCTGATTTAAGTTTATCTCTTTTAGCACTTCTGATTGACTGTTGTGGGCTAATGTATGCTCCACCTCTCACGGCTCTGTATGTACAGTCACCTCCCTCCCAGACTCCACCATCGTTTGGAGCGCCCTTGTAATTTTCGTGCCAACAATCTCTTACCCATTCTGCGATATTGCCCGCAGTATCATGAAGCCCAAATTTATTTGCTTCAAAACCACCCACTTTTGACGGCTTGCGGGGATCCAGGCCAGATTTACAACCAAAGCAGTGCGCTTTTCCAATCTCCTCGTTGTAGCCCCACCAGAATGGAGACTTGGTCCCGGTCGATGCTGCATATTCCCACTCGCTTTCACTTAGTAATCGGTATTTTTTTCCTGTCTGTTCAGAAAGCCATTTTGTATAATAGTAGGCGTCATCCCATTTCACATAGATGACAGGGTGTGTTTTCCTATCCATATAGAGATCATCGGGCGGTTTCCGGTCGCTTGCTTTGGCAAAACTATCATACTCAGCAAATGTTACTTCGTATTTACTCACAGCAAGCGATTTTACCTTGACTGTGTGTCTTGGTCTTTCATCGGTAAAACGAGAGGCTGAAGAGCTACCCATTTCAAACGATCCTGCCGGAATGACGACCATGACAGGGGTTTTCCCTCCATCTTTTAAATTATCCTGAAATTCCTTTTCACTCACCAATGTCGGCGCAGGCGTCGCTTCTGGTGTAGGTTGTTCTTTTTCAACAATACTTTCCGTCTTTGCTACAGGTTCGGTTGTTGCTTCAGCGACTTGTTCTTCCTCAGCTACACTTTCTGACACTTCGGTAGGTGTAGAAGAAGATTCGTCCGTTATATCTTCTTCCACCATGACTTCTTCTGAGGCAACATCTTCAGTTGTCATATCAGGTTTTGGGCCACTAAACATGAAATAACCACCGGTAATCAGTGCAACTACCACACCTGCCGCGATCCCAACAATCAATCCTGTTTTGCTTTTCTCTGCACTATCAGCGGTTACCGGTTCTTCATACGGCGTTACATCAACTACATCGGCCGCCTGTGGTGTGTCCACTGGCTCTTCTACAGCATCGTCTGTCAGAGGCGCTGCTTCCGCTTCATCTTCAGTTGCTTCAACGACCTCATCCTGGCCAGCATCAGTCTGATCAGTATCAGGTGATGTTTCCATATCA